>JAOUQB010000123.1 GCA_029879555.1 Nitrospirota bacterium
TTTAAAAGCCAAAACTCCCCAAGCCCATAAGTCCTCACATATGGGAAGAACGCTATGAATCCATCCGAAATCACGAACTCCATCTGGCCAACAATGGAACGATTATTTTGAAATTTTGGCTTCATGTTTCCAAGGAAGAACAACGAAAGCGATTGCGTTCGCGTTTGACGGAACCAGAAAAGCACTGGAAATTTTCACAACAGGATCTTCAAGAACGGAAACTGTGGGAACGCTATATGGCTGCGTATGAGGCGGCGGTGAATGCGACATCCCGACCCTGGGCACCTTGGTATGTCATTCCTGCAGATAACAAACCATTCATGCGCCTGTGCGTTGCCGAGATCGTCACCCAAACGTTGGAATCTCTTGACTTGCGCTATCCTTCAGTCAGCAACGCTCAACGACAATCTTTTGCCAAGTTTCGCAAGCAACTTCAAAAGTGAGCCGCATTCAACGACACTATGTTTTCTTGTTTCTTTTTTGATTTTACCACTTGCCCGTTCTTCGTTATTCAGCATGATGCTAAACGACGAACGCCTCATCAAGGAATGACGTATGATGATTGAAGATTTTTGGGAAGAATTTCTTGCAGTGTGGGACTTGGGCATTTTGAATACGAGCTTGGGTGATATCTTCACCGCGTTCGGGATCTTTCTGACATTCTTGTTTGCCCGACGCATTGTGTTCCGTCTTATTTCCCGAGGGTTGCGAAAATTGGCGCAACGGACCCAAACGGATATGGATGATCGCATCCTGGAAGCGATGAAACAACCGCTTGAATTCACCTTTGTGATTATCGGTCTTTACATTTCCGGACAAGTGGTCAACCTGTCGCCCGCCCTCAACGTCGTCTTTGGACAAATCATCCGGTCTCTTATCGCCTTCACCCTTTTCTGGGCGATTTTTCGCATTCTCGATCCCTTGTCAATTCTGCTGGATCGAACGGTGACTCTCTTCGGTAGTCAGAGTATGCACGAAACGATTAAAGGCTTTTTCGTGAAAGTCGCGAAATTTGTGGTGGTGTGCTTAGGCATCGCCGCAGTGTTTCAAGAATGGGGGTTCAACGTTGCGGCCGTCCTTGGTAGCTTGGGGCTCGTGGGCATGGCTGTCGCCCTCGGCGCCCAAGATTTTATTAAAAATATGTTTGCGGGAATGACCATCTTTTTGGACAAGGTCTTTGAACAGGGCAATTGGATCAAAACACCTGACGTGGAAGGCACGGTGGAGGAAATCGGATTTCGAGCGACGAAAGTCCGTCAATTTGATAAAGCCCTGGTCACGCTGCCCAATTCAAAATTGGCCAATGAGGCCTTGATTAATTACTCCCGAATGACGAACCGGAGAATTCATTGGATGATCGGGGTAGAGTACCGCTCGACCAAAGAGCAAATTTTGAATATTATTCAGGCCCTATCACGGTATATTCACGAATGCGGCGATTTCGAAACTGATCCAGAGAAAACCAAAACATTTATCTTCCTCGATTCATTTGGCAGCTCAAGTATCGACATTATGCTGTATTGTTTTACCAAGACCACCGTGTGGGGTGAATGGTTGGAAGCGAAAGAACGATTGGCCTACAAAATTAAGGAAATCGTCGAAGGACAGAACGCTAGCTTTGCCTTCCCTTCCACTTCGCTGTATGTCGAAACGCTTCCTTTCGGCACACCCGAACCCTTTGCGCCTCCATCATCCGGCTCACCACCACCTTCGCCCTCCTTACAGTAACTATCCAACCCACCCACATTCATTCGATGGCTAGCCTTATCCCTGTAGGCCAGCCTAAGATGTTGACCCCCTTCTGCTTCTGGCCTAGTATGTCCCCTTAAAGCGTCTCCGGGTTGGGTCCCTGCTCAAGAACTTCCACCATCCGATACCTGTCGTTTTTCTCACTATGAACACTGTGAAAAAAACATTTTCCCTCGTCCTGATTAAACCCTCTCATTATGACGACAACGGCTACGTCATCCAATGGCTACGATCATCGATACCTTCGAACACCCTTGCCGCTCTCTACGGTCTCGTTCTTGATTGCGCCAAGCGGCGCGTCCTAGGAAATGATGTCGAGTTGGTCGTGGAAGCCTACGACGAAACCAATACCGTCCTCCCAATCAAAAAAATCATTCAATCGATTCGAGAAGCCGGCAATGGGCTCGTCGGCCTGGTTGGTGTACAAACTAATCAATTTCCTCATGCTGTCGATTTAGCTGATCACTTTTTGCAGGCGAATATTCCCGTGGTCATTGGCGGATTTCATCTCAGTGGGTGTTTAGCCATGTTGCCTTCCCTGCCATCAGATATCCAGCAAGCCATGGACAAAGGAATTACCATGTTTGCCGGAGAAGCCGAAGAGCATCTCGCGGTCCTACTCCAAGACGCGTATCACCATCGACTCAAACCCCTCTACAACGTCATGGACCAACTTCCCGGGTTACAAAACGCCCCGTCGCCCTTCCTTCCCGCGCATCTCATAAAGAACACGCTTCGCCGGCTGTCCAGTTTTGATGCCGGGCGTGGCTGCCCATTTCAATGTAGCTTTTGCACCATCATCAATGTGCAGGGGCGACAATCGCGTTGGCGATCGGCTGATGATATTGAAGCGCTCATACGAGCCAATTTGGCACAAGGCATCCGTCGATTCTTTATTACCGACGACGACTTCGCACGGAATAAGGACTGGGAAGCCATACTCGATCGGTGTATCGCCATGCGAGAAGATGAGCAGCTTCCAATTTCATTTAGTATTCAGGTCGATACGCTTTGTCATAAAATCCCACGATTCATTGAAAAGTGTGCGCGAGCGGGATGTCGGAATGTATTCATTGGACTGGAAAACATTAATCCTGACTCCTTGGTGGGCGCGAAGAAACGTCAGAATAAAATTTGGGAATATCGAAAAATGGCGCAGATGTGGAAGGATCACGGATGCACCACCGTCGCTGGTTACATTCTTGGATTTCCCAGCGACACACCGGAAACGATCGCTCGTGATATTGACATCATTAAAAAAGAATTACCTTTAGATTGCCTAGAGTTCTTCTGCTTGACCCCGCTTCCTGGATCAGAAGATCACAAGGTGCTTCACCAGAAAGGTGTGTGGATGGAGCCTGACATGAATTTCTATGATTTAGAGCATGTCACCGTCAATCATCCCATCATGTCGAAAGAAACCTGGCAACAGGTCTACCGAATGGCTTGGGAACAGTATTACACCCCAGAGCATGTCGAAACGGTAATTCGGCGAGCGGCGTCCAAGGGGCAAAACGTCAACAAGGTGACCTCCCTTCTCACCTGGTTTTATGGCTGTACTACGATTGAAGGTATTCACCCCCTGGAAGGCGGGATCTTTCGCCGCAAAATTCGGACCTTGCGACGCCCATCTCTTCCACGAGAACACCCGCTGTGGTTTTATCCCAAGCGGGCCTTCGACGTTTTCCAAACAGGGCTGCAATGGGGACTGCTCGTCTGGAAGTTTCAACGAATCTTGAAGCGAGTCAAAGCCGATCCACACAAACACGCCTATACCGATCTGGCGTTAACTCCGGTCTTAGAACAAGACGATGAGGAATTAGGGTTGATGCAAGTATTCGCGAGCCATATCCCCGTCTCTCAACTCACCCGATCCCCAGAATCCCGATCCACTTCCGCTTCATAGGCCCATCTTCTTTTCACGGATTCTGCTGTTCGGGCGCTGTAGGGATGACTTCTTGTAACGTCGGCTCTAAATCTGAAAGGGCCTCTTCTTGCGTTTGTTCGCCGTGACGTTCCCCGCTTCTTTTCCCGCCTTTCTCTTTGTACTTTTTGTCTTTTTTCTCTTTTTTGAATTTTTCTTTGCCTTCGTGGGATCCCTTCTTATCATCGTGATCGTCTTCTCCTCGAACCCGGCGATCCTCTTTCCGGTTACCTTTGAACGCCTGTAATTCTTGCTTATGACGAGCACGAAGCTCCTCACGTTCTTGTTGCTGTCTCCTTAAAAGCGACTGCATTTCAGGAGACAGCTTTTCGTGGTTTTCAGCCTTTCCATTTCCCTTTTCATGCTTTCCCCGGCCCTTTCCCCTTTTCCCCTTTTTCCCACGTTGAGGCCCACGCTCATTCGAAAGATCATCTTGTTGTTGATCATCGTCCACTAAAACGATTCCCGGCGTGCGGGACCGATCGACCTTCACCCATTGTTGTCCACCTGCAGGCATCGCGAGGGTGATGGATACACTCAAAACCAAGCTCCCCAAGAGCCCAGCGGAAATACTTCTCCAGATCTTTTCACAATGGGTCATCAAATACTCTCCTTGCTGAATGTGGTTGCAGTTATGGCAAAAAGCCCTTATTCTTTTCTCATCGTTCTTCTACAGAGTGAACACCATATGTTATCGGGTGGGAGGTTGGTACGCCCAATCTTCTTTGCCTTCTACCACCGGCTTCAGAAATAATTCTACCCGTCTATTGACGCGCCGCCCTTCTGTCGTGTCATTATTTGAAATAGGATCTAACTCCCCTCGCCCCGATGCAAGGAGGCGTTCAAGCTTCACTTCCTGATGATGAAGGTGGTCCGCCACAGCATCAGCCCGCTTTTCTGAAAGTTGCTGATTATAGGTATCGCCACCCGTATTGTCGGTATGACCGATGACATGGACCACGGTGCTATCATATTTACTTAAAATGGTTCCTACTTTTGCCAAGCTGTCCTGAAATCCGGGTTTAACGGCCGCACTATTCACATCGAAAGTTGCCTCACTTCTCAGATTGAGTTGAAGGGTATTATCTTCCAGACGCTTCACTTCAATGGCATGGTCCTGCATTTCTTTGGCCAATTGTGCTTCGATTTCCCGTTGTTGACGATCCATGTAATAGCCAACTCCCCCACCCGTTAACACCCCAATCGCCCCGCCAATAGCCGCTCCTCGACCACGATGTTTTTTGTCGATGATCGCGCCAATTCCAGCCCCTGCCGCCCCACCAATAACCGCGCCGGTTTTCGTCTGACGGTACGGGTCATCGGCACACCCCCACGTTCCTAACATTCCGCAAAAGGTGACCACCACAATTCCAATTTTTCCGGTCATATCCCTGTTCCTTTCCTCTTATGACGTGAGTCTTCCCTAAACTTTATCGACATTCGTCTCGATAGAATTAAGGAAACGCTAAAAACGAAGGGAAAATGGGGAAACAGAAGAGGAACGACTCAAGAATGGGGATCTAAGGTGAGGCCTCTTGAAGCTGGCGAAGAATGTGGTTGCGTTTGGAAAATGACAGTCTCTCAAGTCGCATTTGAAATTCCTGTTGCTGCCGGGAAGACAGCACTCGGTCTAATCCCAGTTGACGCTCAATCGATACACGCTCCCCTAAGGGCAGAGCCTGGAAACGACTCCATAAGAGATCAATGTCCTGATATTGTTCCCGCTTTCTTCTTTTACTCATCAGTGATTCTCTGGACTTTTCGCCTTTTTTGATCTGCCCTTCATACTGCCTATGTAATTGTTGCTGACGATCAAGAAATTGCCGTCGGGCTTGCCCAATTTTTTCAAGAGCTTGGGCCTGTTCCTCAGCTGACATCATTTGCCAACGCGGAGATTGGCGGAGCCGTTCCTCCAGGCCGGAAAAAGGAATCGGCTTCCCTGCCTGCCGTTGTGATTCACGTTCTTCTGGTGGCTTCGAGGTGAGATCGCTTGGTCGACCTTGGGCAAACACTTCACTCATAAGGACAGAAAACATGCACAATCCCCCCATAACCCCAAATTGCACGTTTTTCACTACCAAACGAATAAGGCCCACGAGCGCCTCCTAGACTCCATCATGAAAATGTAGACACACTTGTCATCGTACAGTTTACAACGGCAGAGTAAATGGTCAACTCTAGGATTTAGCACCGATGGAAAACATTCAGCAGAGGTCAAACGGCAATGATGAAAGAACGAAATTTTTAATTTTGCGCTTAAAGTTGAATAAAATCAAGCCCCCCAAAATTCTCCTTTTTACTATTTTTTTATTTCATTAGAATCTGTAGGATGAAGAATAAATATAGCTGCTAAGGCCTATATATTTAAACTGAAGGAACCGTTGCTCATAATTTTCATTAACCAAGATGCCATAGGGACATCACACAAAGGAGGGTAATTATGTCAGAAGGAACTGCAGCCATGTTCGGTGGGCATGCAACCAATGGGCGAGTGCTGATTGTGGATGATGAACCAGATGTCCGCAAAGTGGTCAAAATGACGCTAAACAAGGCTGGGTATGATGTGATCGAAGCCGAAGATGGTGAAAAAGCGATTGCCGCCATCAAGGAGGGTGAAAACCCGTTGCTGTTGGATGTGATTATTTCTGATATTCGTATGCCTAAGGTCAATGGCGTGGAAGCCATCAACTACTTCCAACAACAATGGCCCACTGTTCCATTAATTGTGCTCACCGGTTTTCCAGATATGGAAATGGCCACAGGGTTTCTCAGGCAAGGCATTGTCGACTATCTCGTGAAGCCAGTCGAAAAGGAAAAATTGCTTGCGGCCGTCAGCAAAGCCATCGAACAACGGGAAATCACTCGACTCTAGCATCTCCCATTGCCGTGCTTTTTAATCGTGCCCGACAGGGCACTGAGGACACCGGACTTATGGAGAGAATACTCAGAGAACGCACAAAGTCCTATCAAAAAATGATAGGGCTTTGTGCATCCCCTGTTTCATGGACCCAACAGCTTCACGGGCCATGAACACCTCTCTGAAAAACACAATCAATCTGACACCATGACGCACACCCAAGGAGAAACTCATCTCGTGCCCGAACGGCAAACTGAAACCGAACCACGAATCAATGTGGTGATCCTCGGAGCGGGGAAGGGCGGCGCGGCATTATTGGAATCCTTCCTGAATTTACCTCGAATTCATCTTGTTGGCATTGCGGATAAAGAAGCGACCGCTCCAGGAATCAAACTTGCACGACGACATGCGATTCCGACCACACAAGATCCC
>JAOUQB010000124.1 GCA_029879555.1 Nitrospirota bacterium
TTATTGATGCCAGTGGCCGATCCTCCATCTTGGCCAAGCAACAAAACTTGCGGATTCCAGAAGCTGACCATACCCTAGCCGCTGTATGGGGACGTTTTAAGAATGTGACCAACCTGGATACCCTTGGCCCCGAGAAGTTTCAACAACGGGTACACGGCACGAGTCGTCAAACCTCAACCACTCATTTTTGTTACCCAGGGTATTGGATTTGGTTTATCCCGATCAGCCAGGATATCGTGAGCGTAGGGGTCGTGATGGAGAGAACGTCCGCCTGGAAGAAAACGCTTCGCAAAGCGGATGGGTTTTTAGATTTTCTCAAACAACACCATGCGGCATGGTCGCTGCTCAGGGAATCCTCCCTATTGGATATCGGAAGTTTCCAGCATTTAACGTATGGTACCAAACAATTTTTCAGCCAGCATCGCTGGGGACTCACCGGTGAATCGGCTGCCTTCACGGACCCGTTTTACAGCCCTGGGTCAGACTTTATTGCGTTAGAAAATGACCTCTTGACGAATTTGATCCGCCGGGATGAAGAAGAAGGTGCCTCCGCAGAGCATTTCAAAAATCTTGTTGATCGCTCAAACGCCTATATGCATTTTCGCTATGAGGCCAGTATGCGTTTGTACCGCAATCTTTACTCCCTCTTTGGAAGTTATGAGCTCCTCAAATTAAAATGGCAGTTGGATTTCCCATCGTATTATCACATATGGCTCTCAGAGTTTATGCAAGATCTCCATCTCAACGAAGAGTTCCTCATTGAGAAGGTACGGGAGCAACAACCGGTGTTGAATGCCCTCGCGAACTTTTCTCACCTCTTTAAGAAAGTTGAGCAACATCTGCATGACACCAAGTCATTTTATCGGGGAAACCTCGGAAATTTTACCAATGCGGTGGAAGGCGTCGAATGGTTGGAAGAAGTGGGACAACCTCAAACACCTCGTCAATTCTTTTCCCGCCTCCATGAGATTTTCAATAGTTGCCAGGAACAAGCCAATCAACTCCTTGGCACTTCTGAAACGGTCAAACCTCTTCCTCTCGCACACTTTCTCACACTACGATCCTCAGCCTGAGCATTGCGAATGAACCCCCTTTACTTCGGGCATGCCACGTTAGTCTCGTCGATTGGGCGTGGGAGACAGGCTCATTTGTCCGCTTTACAGGAACGACAATCCGGTCTAAAGCCCTGCGATTTCGAAGGAAAATCGCTTCCCACCTATATGGGAAGGGTAAAGGGACTTGAAGAGGTTTCTCTGAAATCCACCCTGAGCAAGTTCACCTGCCGCAATAACCAACTCGCATTATTAGGCCTTCAACAAGATGGGTTTGACCAGCAGATTATTGAAGCTCGCCAACAGTACGGTGCACAGAGAATCGGCGTCCTTATTGGCACCAGCACTGCTGGAATCCTGGAAACAGAACATGCCTATCAACAAACCGATCCCGTCACGGGGAGGCTTCCTGCGGACTTCATCCCTCGAGGTCAGTTTACTCAAGATTCATTTTCTGTCGCCCATTTTGTTCGTGAATACCTAGAACTCACTGGTCCAGCTGTCGTGGTTTCCACTGCCTGCTCTTCTAGCGCCAAAGTTTTCGCCACCGCATCACGATATATCCAAGCCGGTCTTTGTGAAGCCGTGGTCGTTGGTGGAGTGGATAGCCTCTGCCTAACCACGCTATACGGATTTGCGGCCTTACAACTCACTTCCCCAGGCCCCTGTCGGCCCTGTGACGCCACCCGCGATGGCTTGACGTTGGGTGAAGCCGCTGCCTTTGTTTTGTTGGAGAAAGTCCCTCGGAAAGGCACTCAACAGACCACCGCACTCCTGGGGTATGGAGAAAGTAGCGATGCGTACCATATGTCCCATCCTCATCCCACTGGGCAAGGAGCCTTGCTGTCCATGCAAGCCTCGTTGGAGAGCAGCCACCTCTCCACCTCTGATATCGATTTTATTCACTTGCATGGAACAGCCACGATCGCCAATGACCAAACGGAAGACCGCGCCGTGGCCACCATGTTTCAGGCTCACACGCCCTGTAGTTCAACAAAAGGTTGGACAGGACATACCCTGGGTGCCGCTGGCGCAGTGGAAGTGGTGTTAGGAGATCTCTGTCTGCAACAAGGACTTCTTCCCGGTTGTCTCAACACCACAAACGTCGATCCTAGCTTCTCCAGTCAGATCTTGCTCGAAAACCAGGAACGGCCCATTCGGTACATCATGAGTAATTTTTTTGGATTTGGTGGCAATAATTGCACCCTAATTTTAGGAAAAGCCTGATGAAGATTGCTGTCCATGGCATCGGAGTACTGGGACCCGGCATAGAAAGTTGGGACTCGTGCCGGAATGTGCTCAAGGAGCAATGCCCCTATGATAGCTCCGTGCCCCCCAATCCCATGCCCTCAATACTACCCGCCAATGAACGCCGTCGGAGTAGCGAAATTGTTCTTTTGTCCTTAGGCGTTGCGCAAGAAGCTGTACACCATAGCCAACTTTCTCCCAAAGACATGGCCGCAGTCTTTGCCTCGTCCGGTGGGGAAGTAGGCATTCTCCATAAAATTTGTCAGTCGCTCGCGTCTTCCGTGCCAATTATTTCCCCAACCTTATTTCACCAATCCGTTCACAATGCCGCTGCCGGCTACTGGAGTATTGCCTCTCACTCACAGCGTCCTTCCACAAGCCTGGCATGTTATGATTCATCGTTTGGAGGAGGGTTGATTGAAGCCGCCACATTATTAACGACAGGCCAGGAAAAACTTGTGTTATTCGCCGCATATGATATCCCTGCGCCCTTTCCACTCAATGAAACACGGCCTCTGATCGCTCCGTTTGGTATGGCCTTTGTCCTTGGCACACATCCTTTACCGATAAGTATTGCTCTGTTAGATATTACTCTTCTCCAAAAAACCAAAACCCAAACATCCGCAACCATGTCTGACGCCTCGTTAGAGGCCTTACGGTTAGGCAATCCAGCTGCCCGAGGCCTACCCTTGCTTCAGACCATCTCCACAAACTTGCCAAGTTCTGTGTATCTGGACTTTTTGGATAATCTCCAACTTCGGATTGATCACCAACCATGCCAACCCTGTCCAAGCTAGAACTATCAAAATATCTCCCGCATGGCGACACGATGTGCCTCTTGTCCTCAGTGACACATTGGGACAGCTCCTCTATCAATTGTCGGACTTCTACCCACCGCCACCAGGACAACCCTTTACAACAACATGGAGTTTTAGGAATACTTTGTGGACTAGAATACGCAGCCCAAGCCATGGGAGTCCATGTGGGGCTCACCCAAAACATTTCCGAGCACAATGCGTCAGTGGGTTATCTTGGCGCCATTCGGGATATCCAGGTTAATCAACCAACCTTTCAGCAAATCGCGGAAGACCTCACCATAGAAGCCCATCTATTGCTGGAACAACACATGAGCTTCATCTATGCCTTTTCAATAAAGGCACGTGAGGAGATCCTTCTTCAAGGACGCGCATCCATCTTTATTCAAGGCCCAGAGGCCATGACATGAAACGGGCCCTCGTCACGGGCGGCAATAGTGCCATCGGCACTGCCATTTGCCGGGAACTGTCTTCCATGGGGCTTCACATCATTGTTCATGGTCATCAACACCAAGAAGCCATACATGAAGTGACAAGACTTCTGAAAGAGTCGGGCGGATCAGCTGAAGCCATCTGTTGCGATCTCACGGATCCTGAAACGACAGAACGCTCAATGAACCAGCTCCTCGAAAACGGCCCGATTCAAGTGATTGTCCATAATGCAGGAATCTTTGCTGATGCCCCTATGGCTGGCATGACGGCCCAACAATGGCATCAGGTCATCGACGTCTCACTGCATGGATTTTTTCATGTGACGCAACCTCTGTTGCTCCCCATGATCCGGACCCGCTGGGGACGCATCATTCCCATTTCCTCTTTGTCTGGAACAATTGGGCACCGAGGACAAACGAATTATTCTGCGGCCAAATCCGGTCTTCATGGCGCCGCCCGGTCCCTAGCAACGGAAGTCGCCTCTCGGGGGATCACCGTAAATGTTGTGGCACCCGGACTGATCCAGTCCCCTTCCACGGAGCACGCATTTACCCCAGAACAAATTGAGCGTATGGTACCGATGAAACGTGCGGGGCAGCCTGAAGACGTGGCCTCGATTGTGGGATTTTTGGCATCCGAGAAAGCCAGTTACCTTTCCGGCCAAATTATTGGCGTGAATGGAGCGATGGCGTAATGGAACACGAACGTTCAACACAGTATGCGGTCGTGATTCCAGCCTATAATGAAGAAGCGACAATCGTTGGTGTCGTCCGGGGAGCTCTCCAACATATAGAACAGGTCATCGTCGTGGATGACGGATCAACCGACCAGACGGCTCTACTCTTACAAAATTTGCCAGTGACTGTTGTGCAAAACAATACCAATTGTGGAAAAGGGGCAAGTCTTTGGAAAGGTTTTCACTATGCCAAGGAACATGGTGTAACTGCTGTCGTGTCTCTAGATGGAGATGGTCAACATTCCCCAGCCGATATTCCTCGACTCATTGACCAGGCGGAATTCAATCCCCATCGCATTATCATCGGCGCACGCCGGAGACCTTGGACACGCCACACCTGGCACCGGATTATAGCCAATCGGATCGCAGATTTTTGGGTTTCGTGGGCAGCTGGTCATCCGATTGCTGATAGCCAATCGGGGTTTCGGATCTATCCCCTGTCATTAATCACTCAACTCACAATTCCAACAGGGCCAGAACGAAGTTTTGTCTTTGAAAGTGAGATTTTAGTGGAGGGAGCCAGACGTGGCTTTTGGAGCCTTCCAGTCGCCATCGAATCTGATCCCCGGCAAGCACCCAGGCCCAGTTATTTTCGGCCGGTCGTGGATATTGCACGCATCACGCTTATGATTGGCGGGAAATTATTGTCGGAAGGGTTAGCCCCTCGAAATCTGTACCATTCTTTATTTGGTCAGCCCCTTGCCCATCAAAGATCCAAGCTTCAAGACGTGTCCTCATCCCACCCTTCTCACCAATAAAAAAACCGCTCACTGGCTTTTCAACCAATGAGCGGTCTTATCTCGGGTAGGACTCTTTACAACATATTCACTTTCATTCGAATATTACTATCCAAAGTTTGGATCCATTTATTGTAACTCGGGTGAATCGTCCCCTTCTCCGGATCATACTGCAAATCGGCCGAATCTTTACGAGTAATACTGTAACCTTTTGTCGTGTAGTTAATATCCACCTGGGCCATATGCGTCCGGGTATGTAAGGTGGCCACAATATGGCCAGGTTTGACAATCTGCATATTCCATGGAGGATTTGTATTCCCCGATGCACTCACAATCGCTCGGGAAACATCTTCCAATGTGGGCTCTTTACCGGATACCGTATTAATATTAGCATTTTCAACATTAAAGACAGGCGGCCTTGTTCGACACCCCACAAACACTACCAGCACCATCGTCAAAAAAATCAATTGAGTAAAGGCACGTTGTTTCATCGGAAAATCCTCCTTATGGTAAATTCGTCAGCTTGATGAACAATGGTCCACGTATTTGCCTTCCATTTTCATTCACTGAACTCACGGTATGAGAAACGCTGTGGCGTTGACCGAGGAAGCAGTATGTTAAATAATTTGAATAGAGAATGCTAGTTGTGTATTTCCTCATGCGGAAGGGAGGCCAGGTTCCAGATGCCTTCGATTTCAACCAACAATTCTTTTCGACACATCTCGCCCAAGACATACTGAATATGGCCCTTCCCCAGTTCATGCCCCTCTAGGACTTCGCGGACCACACCAAACTCTTCCTGATTGCGCACAAAGACCTTCAAGAGTCCTTCCGAACAGTTGATGTCCCATAACTCAGAGCCCTCGTGACGCCCTCGATTCAAGATCGCATCAATATTCGTCAACGTTTCGATGGTCTGTTTGGCAGGATCTCCCTGGTGTTGTGTGGCATGGCCCACAATGCTTGCTGTCCCAGCCACGAACAATTGACCGCCCCTAGCAGTTCGATGCAACGTCGCACGGGCAAACGAAGGACTTTTTGGCCCATAGATGGCTGGATACTCATACGCACTGATTTGTCGAGGATTCTCCAGTGGTTGCCCTGGTTGCTTCCCAGCCAAAAACAGGACTTGGAAAGGGCCACCCTGAGTGCCAACGGCACTGGCTGCAGGTAGAATCGAGGCGAACTTCTGATACGATGCCGCGAACGCTTGATGACGTCCAATACAAAATCGTTTATACCGCTCTAATCCATCTTGTTCGGCATTCATGGCAGGAAAATAATTCCACATCCGGAGAAGGTGGGAAAAACCTGACCGAGTGCAATACTCGAAAATTCGTTCGTAGGCAACACGAGACAGCTCATCCAACTCTTTCCCGGAATGTTCGACGGCCTCAAAGCAACCAAACACGAATTCATCGGTAAAGGCCAAACGAATGTCCTGGACTCGATCGCACAAGACCGGAGCTGAACTTTTCCACACTTCCACGAACGGTGGTTGAGTTAAGGGGGGGAGATGCACCTCAAGAGTGAGACTCTTGCCTATAGCTGAAAAAGCGCTTCTACAGCCATAGTCAATAATGGCTAAAGTATGAAGCGCGTCCGATTCCAATTCTTGAGAAAGGTCGGCAGCTTGGAGGTATGTGACGGTGAGACTTTCTTTGCTTGGCGATGAGGAAAAGCCAGATGCCCCATTCCACTCAGGAGATACACCGAGTGCTGAACCCATACCGCTATTTTCCTGTGAGAGCTGCCTATCCATTATTCCGCACCTACGACCAATTTCGTCGAATGAGGATTCTTCTTTGCCGTGGTCGTCATGACGACAAAGGCTCCCCTTCTACCGCATGTTTTCTTCTTCGATATTGGCCGAGATTGGCTTTAAGGTCAAGCAGGGCCGTGAGATAATAGACGCCTTTGAAA
>JAOUQB010000125.1 GCA_029879555.1 Nitrospirota bacterium
AATTGGCAGGTGGTTGAACGCTATGTGCAAAACCAAGGTAGTCCCAGAGAAGACCTGCGTCAGTTAACCCTCTTCTAATACCCCGTGGTCTTGCCTCGGGGTTCTTTATTTTAATTACTGGTATCATTTTTCAGGTAACCGTCTGAAAAATATTTTTTCTCCCGTTAAGATTTTTCTTCCCAATAAAAGAAGGATAGCTCATGTCCGAACGTTTCTATCAACTGATTACATCGGGTCGAGGTGTGCCGATAAAGGCGTGGACGCGGGGTGTGCCGCTGGAGCGGGAGGCGGAGCAACAGTTACGCAATGTTGCGTCTTTGCCAATTGTGTATAAATGGGTGGCGGCGATGCCGGATGTGCATTGGGGGATGGGCGCGACGATTGGGAGTGTGATCCCTACTAAAGGCGCCATTATTCCTGCGGCAGTGGGGGTGGATATTGGCTGCGGGATGATGGCGGTTCAAACCACCTTGAATGCCAGACACTTGCCGGATTCGTTGCGTTCCCTTCGTTCAACGATTGAACGGGCCGTGCCGCATGGGCGCACGAACAATGGTCAAAAACACGATCAAGGGGCCTGGGGGACGATTCCTCAGCACCATTTAAAGGAATGGGGACGACTGAAGCCTACCTACGATGGAATTTTGGCGAAGCATCCCAGGCTGAATCGCGGGAACGATGTGAATCATTTAGGGACGTTAGGGACGGGCAATCATTTTATTGAAGTCTGCTTGGATGGGCAGGAGTCCGTGTGGTTTATGCTGCATAGCGGGTCTCGTGGGGTGGGCAATCGAATCGGGATGTATTTTATCGAATTGGCCAAACGGGATATGCGGAAATGGATGCGGAATCTGCCTGATGTGAATTTGTCGTATTTGAAGGAAGGGACGGAGTCGTTTGATGATTATGTGGAGGCAGTACAATGGGCTCAAGATTTTGCGATGACCAATCGCCGTTTGATGATGGAAAATTTGCTGCAGGCCGTTCGCGACTCCGGCGAACTTCCGCCCTTTGATACCACCCATGAGGTGGTCAATTGTCATCATAATTATGTGACGGTGGAATCGCATTATGGCCAAGAGGTCTGGGTGACTCGCAAGGGGGCCGTGCGTGCTGGAATCGATGATATGGGGATTATTCCCGGAAGTATGGGCGCGCGTTCGTTTATTGTTCGTGGCAAGGGGAATCCTGAAAGTTTTGAGAGTTGTAGCCATGGCGCGGGGCGTGCGATGTCCCGTGGGGCGGCGAAGCGCCGGTTTACCCTTGCCGATCATGAGCAAGCCACACACGGAGTGGAATGCCGAAAAGATCAAGATGTTCTCGATGAGACGCCCGGGGCGTATAAGTCGATTGACGCGGTCATGGCGGCGCAACAGGACTTAGTCCAAATTGTTCATACGTTACGCCAGGTTGTGTGTGTGAAAGGGTAGGGATGTCTTTTGGGCGGCAAAGTCTGTTTGACTTTTTTGATAAAAAAAGCGCAGAGTATTTTCTCCCCCCTCAGATTTCCCCCTTATTTCATTATTCAATGGAGGTGCCGTATGAAGAAGTTCATGTTCGCTGTGGTGACCGGATTGTTCGTGATGGGTATTGGTAGTGTGTCGTTTGCTGGAATGCTCGATAAGGCCGTTGAGGCGACGGGGAAAGCGGATGCTATGGCTAAAGAGGCTCAAGATAAGACGGAGGGCGTTGAACAGAAATCCATTGAAGCGCAAGATGCTTCCACGGACAAAGCTGGAGGCATGATGGATCAGGCCAAAGATGCGGCCAAAGAAACCGTGAACGAGCAGATTGATAATCTTGGCAAGTAATTCACGCGAATTGCACACATGTCGCCAGTAAAAAGCGGTCTGTGGGTTAAAAGCCCACAGACCGCTTTTTTTTAGAAAGGCTCAGAGTCATTTTTCTCGCCGAAATATTGTGTGGAAGATATCCTGAGCCAACTGCATTAGTTGTTGCGGGTGCTCTTGGGCAGCCTGTGTCTGTTCGTTTACGTCAAAGATTTTTTCGCAATGTAAGCAGTGGTTGAAACGTTCAACTTCGATACATCAAACGGCATGACTCTGTGAGGCATGGCGAGAATAACCCCACTCCTCCCACTGGGATCCGCCCAGGATTTCGCCAACCTTCACCGAGGGAAACGGCTACCCTACAAGAAATCTTTCCCCAGCGAAGATATAGGTGAAAAAGCATAAGTGTAATGCGATTGATCCCATTCAAGAGAATTTTTTGACCCCCGCTTTCTTTGAAGCGGCCTGTAAATCTCTGTCGAGTGTGGCCAGGGGAAAGTTTAATCGTAAGGCAAGTTCAAGGTAAGAGGCATCGTAAGCGGAAAGCTTGTATCTCCGAGCTAGTTGAAGGGTATCAGACAAGGCCTGCGAGAAAGTGGCCGGATCAACCTCAATGTCGATGTCTTCCAGCATCTCGAGAAATGTGGTACTTCGAGCTTCTGTCACCACACTTTGTGCCTCTGCCCTGGCGAGGACATTTGCCACTTCCAGCCCCCATGTCACAGGCACAACCGCGCTGGAGTGCTTCATCGCATCAAGCACTTTTCTGGCATAGACAAGCTCTGGTGGCTTCCCATCGCCGAAAAACCAGCGCATGGTGATAGAATTATCGAGAACAAAACTCAAGCGCGCCCCTCCTCTAGGAGTTTTTTGATGTTCACACCCCGAACGGGGTCAGCTAACATAAATGCCTTCAGTGTATCTACCGCAGCAACTTTGTCTTTTGCTCGTGCATTCCTACTGGGCACGAGATCCGCCACTGCTTCCCCGCGGTTTGTAATCGTAAAACTCTTGCCTGTTTTGACCTGTCTTAGCAATTCAGGGAGTTTGGTTTTTGCTTCATAGGAACCAATTTCTGTCTTCATGACTTTCCCCTTTCTTTCGAATGTCCATGTAGACCAGTATATAGACCAGGCTATTCAAAATCAATGAACTTCACGAACGCTTGTGCCATGTTCCTTGGGGAGGCGATTAAAACCGAGTGTTCTGGGATATTTGGTATCTCGAATTTAATTTCTGAGGGCAATGGATGACGGCGGGTACCGCCGTCGCATCCGGAGAACGGCCTGAACAGGCTTTCGCTCAGCAAGGTGGGATGAGGGGGATGTCAAAGAGGTGGTGGAGGAAGAAGTGAACGAGAAAATCGATACTATCGGGAAGTAATCAAGACTTTGTACTGAGATTCGCTTGAAAAATCACCTGGTAGAGGCGGAAATTCCATCAGCCGTTTTTTGTGTCAACACGCGACCTTATTCCCGCCGAAATAGTGTGTGGAGAATGTCCTGAGCCAACTGCATCAGTTGTTGGGGGTTCTCTTGGGCCGCACGAACTTGTTCGAGACGGTGGTGGGCCTCCGCAAAATCTGGTTGCAAGTCGATGGCGTTCTTCAGGGCCATCTCGGCTTCATGGCTCTGTCCCTGAGCCATACATGCCAGGCCGAGATCCGAAAAAGTTTCCACTTCGTGAGGGGAGAGGTGGGTGGCTGTCACGAGGACTTCTTGAGCCTGCTGAAAGTGTTCTTGCGCAATGAGCGATCGTCCCAACCAATACCATGTTTGGTGATCCTGAGGGTTGAGTTTTACGCCTTTCCGTAACGCCTGTTCGGCCTTTTCCCATTCGTGTGTGTCGATGTAGACCCCGCCAAGGCCCTGAAACGCTTTCGCCATTTCCGGATTCAGCTGAATCGCCGCTTGATACTCCTCAATGGCACCATTGGGATCGCCTTGCTGGCTGAGCATTTCTGCCAATCGAAGATGGGTCGGCGCATCGTGTGTTTGGAATGGCGGGGTGTTGCGTAGTGCTTCACGATTCTTCCGGAGTCCAGCTTCCACTTGGGCATTCGTGATGGGGGTTCCTGGTTTGTGTATCTCCCCTGTGGCGAATAGGGGATTCTGAGCGGACAACGAGCCATGCATATTGAGGGTCAAGAGTAGGCATAGCACGAATGGGGCAACCCTGCTCATGATTTAGAAAATCGATACTCCCGTTTTGGTGGTGAAGAGTTCGAGGGCATATTGCCCCGCGGCAGAATTCCCCTTTTCGTTGAGGCCTGGAGACCATACCGCGACGGCCAGCTGGTTGGGGATGACGCCGACAATCCCACCACCTACGCCACTTTTTCCCGGCAAGCCCACATTGAAGGCGAAGTCTCCTGCTGCATCGTACGTCCCGCACGTGAGCATGAGGGCGTTGACGCGCTTGGCTTGGCTAGGGGTGAGCACCTGCTGATGGGTCCAGGGGCATTGACCTCGGTTGGCCAAAAAGAGAAAACCTTTTGCCAGGTCCATGCAACTCATCGACAGTGAGCAGTGAAAGCAATAAAAGGTCAAGACCGCCTCCACCTCATTTTTTAGATTAGAAAAGCTTTTGAGGAAATTTGCCATCGCGGCATTTCGAAACCCGGTTTCCCGTTCTGAACGTGCCACTACCGGATCATCATGGATCGAAGCATTATTCGTGCGTTCTCTCACAAATTCCTGCAGGGATGCTTGGGGATTGGTGAGATGGGAAATCAAAATATCCGAGACGACTAACGCGCCGGCGTTGATGAAGGGATTGCGAGGAATGCCCTGTTCGTATTCCAGCTGTACCAGGGAATTGAAGACCGATCCAGAGGGCTCTCGCCCGACTCGATTCCAAATCTTATCTCCCTCGAATGGAAATCCTAATGACAGGGTGAAAACTTTTGACAGACTTTGGATGGAGAACTGTTCGAACGCGTCACCAATCTGAAATGATTCGCCATCGATGGTGTGAATGGCCATTCCAAATTTCTGTGGGGAGACGCCGGCCAGTTGGGGAATATAGGTGGCCACCTTTCCCATAGGAAGCATCGGAAGGATTTCTTGGTGAATGTCTTCGAGTATTTTTTGATAGTTCATCGGTGCTCACAGTGGTTAGAAAGGAGAATCAGTATATGACAAATGCCTTCCTCGTGGGTGCCAAGTCCGTGTCAGTCAAGATTCTTCATCTTGGGCGATCATTTCAAAGAGGCTCTTTCGGGGATCTTTGATGGATTTGGGATAGAGAACCCATTTTACCAGGTGTTTGATGATTGATCCGGGATATCCAGGTGTCCCAATCTTTGGCGCAACGGTATTCCAATCGGCTATTGAGGTTTGGTTGACGTCTGGTTGATGTACAAACCATTGTGCCAGCTTTTCATCATTCTTCGTTTCAAGGACGGCACGTTGAAAGGTTTTAAAGGACAGGCCGAAGTGTCTCAGGAAATGTCCGTCGATCCCAAGTGGGCTGCCAAGTGCGAGGCGATAGAACACGGGGAAATTCCCTTGGTGCGAAGCCCGTACTTTTTCTGCCATTCTTGGGAGCCAGCAACAGTCGGCTAATTCATCGGTGGGCCGACGGAGTTTCATGCCGTGGTTTCCATCTTGGGTAGGAATAGACGTTCACGTGTGGCTCTTGGATCTCAGGGCCATAAACCATTTGGGGTGCATTTTGCCAAAATCGGTGCGGATATTTTTCCCAACGATGGTTTTGGATCTAGCACGACCGGTCCTCCTGGACCTTGCCAATATACGACCCAATGCCAAAAAAAGCGCGACCATTTATGGTGTGCCATTTGATAGCTAATAAGGCCAGGGGAGGAATGGTATCCCAGGAGCTAAATAACTGTGTGTGAGAAGATGTTGCAATGCCGAAGTGTTTGAGGAGTGTTCGCACATATGTAGGGTCTGACCAGAGTCGGGAATCCAGAACCTCAATTCCCAGTTGACCCGCTACCTTTTTCACCTCTTGATACCTGACACCAGCTACGGTAGCCACACAGGCCAATCCACACCCGGTAGAATCCTCTTGAAGGACTACATTCCTGGAGCTGGGCTGTAACATTTGAGGAGTCATTGACCGATGGAATCAATAAGATCTGGTCATTGGTGAAAGGCTATCTTTGAAGCTTGAGAATGGCAATCATGGAACCCTGTGAGCAACCTTCCCCCCATCTTTCGGTACATGATGCTTTTGTCCGTGGAGACTTGGAGGGACTCAAAAATGCATTAGGGTGTCCCGAAGATTTTCCGAACAATCCTGTTCCTTGGGAATTGGCCATAGGAGACCATGTCTTGGAATATGCCATTTATCATAGTCCGATGTCTTTCATCCGGGGATTACTTGAGCTCGGCGCGGATCCTAACTATGAAGCTCCCGCAGGGTTTCCTTCGTTGATTGCGGCCATATCCTCAACACGAAAGGATAGGGCGGAGATGATCGACTTGCTCCTATCCTTTGGTGCCGATCTTCAACAGCGGGGGGTGAATGACTACACCCCACTACATGATGCTGTGTCTCGTCAAGATCAACAGGTAGTCGTCTTATTGTTGTCCCGCAGAGCCGATGCGTTCGCTCGTACCCGAATCGATGCCTACGCGACACCCATTGAAGAAGCCAACATCCTAGGGCTTACTGAAACGGCGACTCTCCTTCAACGACATAACACTCACGATTCGTAACCCCTTCCTCTAAAGTGAGGATATGTAGAATTTATTTTGACTAGCCCGCCGCTGGAGGCTTCTCTTCGAAGTAGGATTTTAACGCAACGGCATTATTGTATTCGAGGTTTGCCGTACTAAAGAGGAGGGTGACCTGTTCCTTGCTTGCTAATGCTCGGAGTGTGTTGATGGCCTCGGGCTGGTCATCGAGTTCCCTAGAATAGCGGCGCGTAAATTCCTGCCATCGATCTTGCTGATGGTTGTACCATCGCCGTAAGGCGGTGGATGGGGACACCTCTCGAAGCCAAAGATCCAGAGCCGCTGCCTCTTTGCTCAACCCTCGAGGCCACAATCGATCAACGTAGATACGATATCCATCTTTTGTTGAGGGCGGTTCATAGATTCGTTTCAGCTGAATGTTGAGGGATGGGGGCTTTTTTGTTT
>JAOUQB010000007.1 GCA_029879555.1 Nitrospirota bacterium
CCCAATCAGCGTACTCGATTCTGGGTTGGTCGTCAGTGATCGGGAGGGCATCACCCGCATACGTTTCCAGGCCGGAACGGTCCGTCACCCAGGTTCCCATCAGTGCTTCGGGGGATGCAATGCCCACCTCACGCAAGGCGAAAGCCACCCCCAGGCCGGCTGAACCGTTCAACGATGCGCGGCACATCAAGATCGATGCGTTCCAACGACCCGACAAGGAGCATCTCGTGAAGCTCGGTCGTCCACATGGTGGCATACGGAAAGACATAGAGAAAACTCCGCACCAACGACCTGGTGTCCTCGTCATTCTGAGTCGGGAGCGGTAGCCACTGAGCCACAAAACCGTTAGGTCGGAGGCCGGCATGCGCCAGTGTATAGAAATCGCTCGAATAGAGATTCGCCACACCCGCTGCGGAAGGCGGCGGCGGTTCGAGCGTGATGAGGTCGTAGCCCTGTTCGTTGCTGAGCAATTCTCGCCGGCCATCGCGCAACTCATACTTGGTTTTAATACTGCTGCCGATGACCTGTTCTCGTGGAATGCCATAGACCTTCTCCGTCCACGGGCGCATGAACTCAATGCCGCCGCCGGAGACGATGAAGGTTTTGGACCCGTTCGCTCGCAAATAGGACAGCACTTCGAGCATCGGTTGATAGACTATCTCGGTATAGAGCCGCCCGGTCTTGGGATGCTTTGCTGTGGCGAGCCAATCGGTGACGATCTTTTCGAACTCCTCCGTCGTCGTGCCTGCGTGTGTGGCCATGGTCATTTTGACCAGGGCATGCTCGCCACCGGCCAGCGCCGATCTCAGTTGCCTTTGAGCACAGAGGCAAACGGCTCCTTCTCCTTCCATTCCGGATGCTGCGGCGCCAGTTGCTTGATCCGGTCGAAGATGAAGAACGCCTGGAAATACATCGGCTGCTCGGCCCAGAGCGTGCCGTCGTTGTCAAACGTGGCAATGCGTTCGCCGGACGGCACGAAAACCAGGCGACCCTTCCTTGATAACATTTCACACGAAAGCGACGATGGCCTCCTTGGCTTTGCTCTCGTTCCAAGACGGAAGCGGATCGGCGGCCCATGCAGCTGTTGAGACAAAAGCACATGCGCTTACGAGGGCGGCAACAAGAAAATTTTTCGTGTCACTTGTTTTCACAGTTCTGCCTTTCTTTGCGTTCATGGTTATAGTCATATTAGGTTGTTACAGTTGAAGGAACACGAAGTAACTCTTGCCGGGTATGGCCTGGATCCAGTTGTCCTCGGGTCCCTTGAGCCCTTTTGTTCCGAACCAGATGGTGGAGAACCCACTAGCATTGGGGTTCACCTTTGATTCTGATTGACGCAGCCATTTACGTGGCAGGTTTGACTAGGGAAATTCGCCATCCCCATTAAGGACTGACTTTTCTGTCGGTAAACGCACCTCCGGAAATTCCAGCCCTCCATCACATCCACCCGGTTCAGCACATTGCCGCAAGTCTCTTTCGATCCGTAGTACACAATGAAGGTTCCGTCTTCGTTTAACCTGACGTTCGACCCATTGATGACGTTGATGGATCGATACGTTCAAAAGGCGGTGACGCGTTGGATCACCCAGAACATGGCCATTGTACCAATCGCATAGGGTGGGACGAGTTCGGCCCAACGCGGAACTGCCAAGCGGATACGCCGCGAGAGTGCGATCAACGACAGCACCACACCGATAAACAGCAGGTGGCCGGTCTCGACGCCGAGACTGAAGAACAACAGTGCCGTGGGAATGTGGGCGGCCGGCAATCCGGCATCACTCAAACCACCGGCAAAGCCCAGGCCATGCGCCAAGCCGAAGATGAACGCCACCACCCACGGCGCGCGCTGCGTGAGTCCCGGTCGGCCGGCCCGCGCGTGGACGATTTCCGACGCCACAAACACAATGCTCAACGCGATGACCGCCTCGACCGGTGCTTGCGGAATGTGAACGTAGCCGAGCGTCGCCAGACTGAGCGTGATGCTGTGCGAGAGCGTGAATGCTGTAACGGTTTTCACCAGTCGCCAGCCGCTGCCAGTAATGATCAGCAAGGCAAGCACGAACAGGAGATGGTCAATCCCGGACAGGATGTGTTCGATGCCGAGTACGGTGTAGGTGCTAGCTACCGCCAACGCACTCGGCACCGCCTCCACCACGAACGACGGTGTGGAAGGCATCAGCCGGGTGACTTGCAAGCTGCCATCGAGCCGCTCCAAACGCACGAGCACATCGGTCATGGTGGATTGCAGTCCGGCGATGTTGATCGTGCCGCCCGCGAGCCCACCCGCACACTTCACCCTCCAGCGCTGGGCGAAGGCATTGTTGATCATCACAGCCTGCGGCTCGGTCACGTTCGAGCATGCGGTGGGGAGTTCCACATAGAGCCCAAGGCGCATATTTTCGCCCAGTCCGGGTACCTTCCACAGCACGTCGTAGGTTTCTGCGGCGGTCTCGTGCAGCTCAAGATAGGCAGGACGAATCTCGTGAGCCATCGCTGCGGGTGCGATCGCGAAGAGAAAGGCCATAATGATGAAAGCGCGCTTCATTGGGTCCGGTTGGCTGCGGTGTTCTTCTCCGCCGCTTCCAATCCCTCGATGGTCACGGTGTAATGCGTGAGCAGTTCCTGATAGAATTTTTCATTTATTTCCAGCCGTCGGGCGTTCTGCCAATCCCGCCGCACCGCATCGCGCACGTCCGCCAACGCGGGCAGGCGTCCCTCGGTGCGGTCACTGACCATTACCAGATGTACACCGTAACCGGATTTGATCGGCCCCTGCCATTGACCAGGCACTAACGCTGACAGGCTGGCGGCGAATTGTTCGCCGAACTGAGTACCGATCTCGCGGGTGGACGCTGCGGAAAACTGGTGTTCCAGCATTAATGTATCCCCGAGTTGCGAGACATCGGACTGAGCGCCCGCCTGGTTCAACTGCGCGAGCAATTGCTCGGCATCGCGGGTGAGATTCTCGCCGTGTTTGGCCGGGTCGAGATACACCTGACGGAACGTGAACCGTGTCTCGACCCGGAAGGCATCGGCATGCGCCTCAAGATAGGCGCTCAGTTCGGCGTCGGTCGGCTCGGCCTGGGCGGCGATGTCATCGGAGATGAATTCCATCTTTTGCCGCAGGCGGCGGCGGATGATCGTATCGTCCTTGTCCAGACCCATCGCCATCGCTTCCCGGTAGTAAACCTCTTCGCGCACGCGATCGCGCACCAGTCCCGCCAGTTCCTCCGGCGTCGGCGGACGCTGCCACGTCTTCGCGAAGGTGGCGGCGAGGTTTTCGACCTGGCCCATCGTCACGACAATCTCGCCTGCATCACCGCGAGCGCCGGGTTTTTGCATCACGCCATAGGCAATGAACAGGATTGCTCCCAGCAGGAGAAAGTGCAACAGCGGTTCTTTGAAGATTCGTTTCATGTCAGGTGAACTTTTCATGTCATGTACACTAAAAAAATAACGGAGGAAACGGAGTTTTGAGTATGGATTTCTGTACTCTCCGTTTCCTCCGACTGAGTCTTTACGGCGTATACCAGATCGGCGAGGTGTAGGCGCGTTCCTGCGTCTTCATCGGGATGTTCGCCGGCATTTCGACCGCGAAGCGTTTCGCATCATAGGCCGTCCAGCGCGGCGTTGGAATCTCGATCACGCGGGCGTAGTAGAAGGTGCGCAACTTCGGATCAAAGTCAGGATCCTTCCACACGGTGATAAGCTCAGGGGCGCCGATGCTGTTGCTCCAGGTGGCATTCGCCACATCGACTGTGTCGCCCACGGCTGGCAGCTTGCCGTCCGCCCCCGGTTTACGATCCCCGGACCAGACGACGTCATAGACTTTTTCCTGGGTCTTGCCCTTGGCATCAAGCCAGCCCTTCACAATCTGGATGCGGTCGAGGTTGCCACTGTAGGGATCCTTCATCGCGGCGACAAGGAACGAAGGAGACTTGCCAGCCGGCGCTTTGCTCAGGTCGCCACCCATCGGCACGCCCTTGGTATAGCCGACCTCAGCAGGCAGTCGCGTGCTGGCGTCTGCCGTCGTAAAGTCCCAGCCGCCGAACAGCCGGACGATCATGCGCGGACCGGTGGTTGCATAGACCTCCTTGCGCTCCATCGCATCGAACAGTGCCTCGCGCGTGTTCTCGGTTGCCCAGACGCCCGCATAACCGGCGGCGGCCATTTCCCAGCCAACGAGTTTCACAGGTCCGAACTCGCCGATAATATGCTCGTAGCGATGCGGTTCCGGTTCCAGCCCGGAGTGCTTGCCAAAGAAGTTCTCCTCCTCGGCAGTCGCCAGCGCAGTGTGGCTATCGGTTGAGCCGACCATGCCAAACTTGTAGGGGTTGGTTCCGAACTTGCCCTCGAGTTTCAAGCCATTCTTCAACGCTTCACGTGCGTACTCGTATTGCAGCATCTCGGGTTTTTTGATCACCGGGCCCAGATTTGCCTTGTCCCAGGTCTCGTAGTCGGCGAACTCGTCGTTGGGGGACAGGAACGCATGTGTCTCGCCATCACCTTTGATCTGCGTTGCCTCGTAGAGCGGCTCCCATTTCGCGCGGGTCTTGGCATAGTCGCCGGTCAACGGTTTGCCGGTGGCCGGATTGGTCTCGACCGGGAACATGATGCCGTTGGACAGGTTGCCGTTATGGGCTAGCGCGAGGATCTCCCCACCGGTGGCCTTCTCATACCGTTCCATCCATTTCCACAGGTCTTCCGGGTTGAAGCTTTCGGAAGTTGTGTAGGGCAACATCTTGCGTGCGACATCAGCGCCGTCACGATACAGGACGTTGCGATGCAGGTTATTGCCCCCTTCTGTGGAGGTCCATTCATAGCCAATGATGGTGGTAAACCGACCGGGCTCATTAAAGGCTTCGGCCGTCTTCAGGTATTTGTCCCAGATACTCTGGGCGAAGCGGTCTTCGAGCAGCACCTTGGGGATGTCGCCACCGGAGAACTTGGTGATGATATCCATCGTCGCCTTCAGCGCGGTCTCACCGCCCGCATTCACCCGCTCATACCAATCCTTTACCGTCGGGTCGCGCAACAGATCCGGATTCCCCGCGATGATTTCATTCATGGCGCCCATACCGTCTGAGTGATCCGCAACCACCAGCCAGTCGAGCGGCCGCGAGAGTTTCACACGCATGCCATGAGTCGCTGTTACCTCTTCGCCACGTGCAAACCGATAAGCCTCTTCCGGCCCGAGCGTCGCGCCGAAGGCGCGGGCGTCGAGTGAGTTGGACGTGTGCAGATGTGTATCGCCCCAGAACACCTGGGTCGGAAAATTCCGACCCGAATAAGGGGAGTAGCTCCGCTTCTTGAACAGTCCCACGTCTGACGAGGTCAGCGACATCTCGCCGACTTTGCCACCCATCTTCTGGTCATCCGCCGCAACTGCGGTCGAAACGCAGCAAGCAAAAATTGCAACGCTTAGCTTAATAAATAATGGTTTTAAATGGTTCTTCATTTGTGTGGCCTCCATTGTCTGTACATCAATATCTTTGAGAATGACTAAATCTTGCTCAGCCCCCCGGCGTATACCAGATGGGCGAGGTGTAGGCCCGTTCCTGCTGTTTCCGCAGCGCCTCTTTCGGCGCCCGCGCTGCAAATATCTTCTCGTCATAGGCGATCCAGCTCGGAGTCGGGATTTCCAACACGCGCACGTAATAGAAGGCCCCCTGCTTCGGATCGAAAGTGGGGTCTTCCCAGTAACCACCCAGAAGCGCGTCACCGATGGTGTTGGTGTACGACGCATTCGCCACATCAACGGTGTCGCCGACCGGCGTCTTGCAGCGTCCATCCTCGCCGATCTTGCGGCCACCCGACACGGCGACATCGAAGATGCGTTCATGCGACTTGCCGTCGGTATCGACCCAGCCCTTGATGATCTGGATACGATCGAGATTGGCACCGTCGGGATCACGCAGGGCACGCACCATGAATTTCGGCTTGCCACCCTTGGGCGCCGCGCTCAAATCACCGCCCATGGGCACGCCGCGCTGGTAGCCCTGCGGTGCGAAGTCGGGACGATAGACTTCATCCGGTTTGAAATCCCAGCCGGCAAAGACCCTCACCACCAACCGGGTTCCCGTGGACGCATAGACTTCCTTGCGTGCCATGGCGTCCCACAGTGCTTCGCGGGTATTTTCCCGGGCCCATACGCCCGCGAGCCCGGAGGCGAGAGACTCCCAGTGGCGGATCGTGATCTCACCGTGGTTGTTGGGCCGCATGTCAGTCACCACCACGTCATCAAAACGAATCTTTGAGCCTGGCTCCGCACCGGAGAATTTACCGAAGAAATTGTCTTCGCGTGTGGTGGCGAGGGAGGTATGGCTGTCCGTGGAACCGATCATGCCAAATTTAAACGGATTGATACCGAGCTTTTTCTGTTGCTCCAATCCAATTTTCAGCGCGCTCCGGGCATACTCATGCGGCAGCATCTCGGGCGTTTTAGCATTGAAGCCGAAGTCGCCCTTATCCCACTGGTAGTAGTCGGCAAACTCGTCGTTGGGTGACAGCGAGGGATGCGCCTCCCCATCGCCCTTGATTTGGGTCACTTCGTAAAGTGGCTCCCACTTCATCCGCCGCTTCGCGTAAGCCGCGTCGAACGGCTTGCCGGACATTGTCTCTACCTCGAACATGCGGCCGTTGGAGAGGTTTCCTCCGTGTGGGATAGCGAGGGCCTGGCCTCCGGTCTTCTTCTCGTACGTCTCCAGGTAGTCCCAGAGCTTCTCGGGATCGGTGGTGTCAAAGTTCGAGAGCGGCAGAACCTGCCGTGCCTCGTCCGCTCCGTCGCGGAAGATGACGTTGCGGTGCAGGTTCTTGGTGTCGGGACTGGAGGTCCACTCGAACCCGTGGAACGCGGTGAACACGCCCGGCTGGTTATACTTGTTCACCGCGTTGATGATCCGCTCCCAGGCCGAACGCTGCAGCGCCGGATTGGGCATGGGATCCTTCCCGATGGCCATTCCCTCTTCACCCCATATCTTGTAGGCATCCCACGGCTTGCCGGCCTTGACGAGATCGTGGATCTTCTTGCCCCAGGGGTCCTTGAGGAGCTCGGGGTTGGACTCTGTGATCATCGGCGAGAGGCCCAGGTTTTCGGCGTGGTCGGAGACCACCAGAAAATCGAGCGGCTTGATCAGGCGCGCCGGCACCCCGGACGAGGAGATGACTTGCTCGCCCCGGGCGAAGCGCAGGGCCTCTTCCGGTCCGAGTGTGTTGCCTATCATGCCGGCGTCGGTGGAATAGGTTGTGTGAAGATGCGTATCGCCCCAGAATACGCGGTTCGGGTAGCTTTGGTGAAGATAGGGCGAATACTGTTGCTTACCAATGTTGATAATTTCCTTGGTGATCGCGATGTCCTGTGCCTGTGATGCGCTTGCGCTGAAAAGCAGGGCCACCGCAACCGAAAAAATGCGTTTGGTGTGCATGATAATTTCCTCTCCCTATTTACTTGTTTGCGTATCCGGCAAGATTACCGGCTTCCCATTTATCCCTATTCCCGCCGATCCTTACCCCGCCGGCGTATACCAGATCGGCGAGGTATAGGCGCGCTCCTGAATGCTGGCCGGCACGTCGGTCGGCAGTTTAACACCGAAAACCTTCGCATCGTAGGTCGTCCAGCGTGGTGTTGGGATTTCCAACACGCGCACGTAGTAGAAAGCACGTTGCCCGGCGTCGAATTTTGGGTCTTTCCAATAGGCCTGGAGGAACGGTGCGCCGATCGCATTTGTATAGCTCGCGTCCTTTACGTTAACGGTGTTGCCAACCGCGGGTAATTTCCCATTCTTACCGGGTTTGCGCTTATCACTCCAGGCGACGTCGTACACCTGCTCATGTGTCTTGCCATTCTTGTCGAGCCAACCCTTGATGATCTGAACGCGGTCGAGATTGGCGCCATCCGGGTCGCGCACGGCGCGAACCATGAAGGTGGGCGCTTTGGTAGATCGCTTCAGGTCGCCTCCCATCGGCACCCCTTTTTCGTAGCCGTATTTGGCAAAATCAGAGCGATCGAGATCGGACTCTTGATAGTCGAATCCGCCGAACATGCGGACCTTCAGACGGGTGCCGGTGGTGGCGAAAACTTCCTTGCGTTCCATGGCATCCCACAGCGCCTCGCGCGTGTTCTCCCGCGCCCATACGGCCGCGAGGCCCGCGGAGCCAATCATGCGTGCAAAGATTTGGTGGCCGGGAGGCGCTGTCCGGCCGGCGATGACTTCCTCGAACCGGATGGGATCCGCGGACGGCTCCAGCGGCGTCACCTTGCCGAAGTAGTTATCCTCCTCCGCAGTGGACAGGGCGGTGTGGGAGTCGGTGGAGCCGACCACGCCGAACTTGAACGGATTGGCGCCCAGCTTCGCCTCGTAGGCGAGGCCGCGCTTGAGTGCTTCGCGGGCATACTCGCGCGGAAGCATGGCCTCAGTATGGAGCGTGGGACCAAAGCTCGCCTTGTCCCAGGTTTCATAATCTGCGAATTCGTCATTCGGTGAAAGCACGGGATGCGCCTCGCCATCACCTTTCATCTGCGTGATTTCGTAGAGCGGTTCCCGTTTCTGGCGGCGCGCGGCGTATTCCGTGGTCAGCGGCTTGCCGGTGTAGGTAACGTCATCGAACATCAACCCTGAGGAAAGATTGCCGTTGTGAGCAAGAGCGAGCACCTTGCCGCTCGTCTTCTTTTCGTAGGCATCCATCCAGGTCCAGAGGTCCTCGGGGTCAACGCTGTCATACTGGGAGAAGGGAACAATCTGGTCGGCCTTGTCCTTGCCGTCCCGGAAGATGACGTTGCGATGCAGGTTGTTGCCATTGGGCATCGAGGTCCACTCGAAACCGATCAAGGCGGTGAACAGACCGGGAGAGTTATACTTCTCCGCCGCCGCGGTTTCACGCTGCCACATCGTCTGCTTCAAGCCGGTCATCGCCGCGAGGGGGTCTTTGCGTGCGTTCATGGTGGCCATCCAGTTGTCGTAAGCCTTGATGCCGCCCTCGAGGCCCGACTTGACGAGGTCGTGCTGCATCTTGCCCCATTCGCTCTTGAGCAGTTCCGGGTTCGACTCGGCAATGGCCGGTGCCAACCCGAGGTTCTCGGAGTGGTCGGCCACGACAAGGAAATCCAGCGGCCGGTGCAGCCGCGCCGTCACGCCCGTGCTGGAGACCACCGTTTCCCCGCGGGCAAAACGGTAGGCCTCCTCCGGCCCCAGCACGCATCCCACCATCCCGGCATCAGTCGAGTAGGAGGTATGCAGATGGGTGTCGCCGAAGAGAACCCTGGTCGGAAAATCCCGCTTCGCATAGGGCGAATATCGAAGCTGGGCGGCTGTCGGAGCGGCCGCTTTGCTGCCTTCCTTCGGGCTGGCATACTCATCCGCCTGGACGGAAGACGCCAGCAGGCAGCTGGCAAGGACCAGTGCTATGGGCATTGATTTTTTCATCTTGTGTCCCTCCCTTTTTCTTTTTAGGTTGGTCGATCGCTTCAACTGGCCAGCTCGTCGCCGTTCGGCAGCTGAGTATTTATCCTTGCAAGCGATAGTTTATCTTCACTTCACCAACTCGAAATCACTCGGTTTCCATGACTTATCAAAAAACGCCTCTGTTGGCCCATACCAACGCAGATAGGCGAAAACACCTTTCCCCGGAATAGTTTTCACCCAATTGGATTCATACCCTTTTGGGGCGGTCGGGCCAATATAGAGATCGATTGAACCATCTGTATTCTTCTTGGGTTGCCCGTAAGAGTCCACTCCAGCCTTCCCTTGATCCGTCACAACCATCGACCGTGTTTCGGAGTCATACATCATCAGTGACCAGAAATCCTTTACCGGCACATTGGCGGGAAGGTGCAACTTATACGTGTTGGCGCCATCAAGCCATTTACCGTCTTTGTCTTTGTATGCCGCCAAATATTGAGATCCCTTGCCGACGCTTTTCATCACCATGGCATTTGCGGTAAAACAGGCTTGATGCAGATAGGTAACACGTGCCTCAAGGTCGGTAAATGTCTCGGTTTCAAAAGTCGGCTTGTCGGTCAAAAATATCCATTCCCATTGGCGATCAGGGTAGGGATTCTTTTTTGGATTGCGGGAGTTGTACGCGATGGCACGTGCCATGGCATTACCTGTCTCGGCCGCCCGTTGCAAAATGCCTATGATACGTTTGTCGGGATTAAACGGCTTGCCCTTTTCAATGCCCAATGAAGAAAGCATGCCGAGCATGACCTTGTCTTGTTCCCGAGTTGGTTCTTTTTGGATGACACCGGCCAGAATTTTGAAAAAATCATAGCCCGTCGGGAAGGTCAGATCAGAAGGATTTACGGAGGCATTGACAGACGTCGTTGGGGGTGGATTGTCCTTTTCCTTTAGAGGATAGACTTTAATTTTCTTTAAATCGCTTATTGCGGCATCAGGTTTTCCGTCTTTTAAAAAACCTCTGACCAGCCAAATTACGTCGTACGTATCTGACTTTACGACATAATAACCTTCTGGCACTTCGCCTTGGTAGTTAGGGGGAAGAATAAGGTATTTGCCGCCTTTCCCCTGATCCGGACCGGCAATGCCGACGTCGGCGAGCGGGTAATACCAGACATTATTCACCATGCCCAGGACAGCGGGGGGCAGTTCGGCGACCACCGGACCGTATTTCTCCAGATCAACGATCCCGATGGAATAGATGGACTGGGAGTTTCCCGTGAACACCACCGTTTGGGGATTCGCTGAACTCTCCCAGATCACGATATTATTAAGCGAAGCACCAAGATCTCTTTTGGCCCCTTTAATAAACGAAGCCCCTGCTACCGCGGGAGTCGCCCAAATGTATGCCTGCACAGCACGCTGGTAATCCAATTCATCATATAATCCCTGAATAGTGGACTGTGCAGGGTAGCCAGCTTCAAACTTGATCTGTGGGCCTTCGGCAAATGCCGGGCGCACCATAAGACTGAGCCCAATAGCGATCAGGCAAGCAATTGTTCGATTCATTGTGTTCTCCTTTGCTGGGTAGTGATATGCAAAATATGAGGATGGTCGTTCGCGACGTCACTCAAAAGTTTTCCACCTGCACCAAGTCACTGAACTTCCACGATTTGTCCGCCAATGGAGCCTGCGGGCCGTAAAGTCGGAACAGGAGCGCAAAATCCCGGTCCTTGGCGAGCGGCACCCAGTTCGCCTCCTTGCCCGAGGGCGCAGTGGCCCCGAAGTAGAGATCGATCGATCCGTCGCCATTCACGCTGAGACCATTGTCCAGAGAGGAGACGCCGGGTTTCGGCATATTCTCAATAAAGGCTGCGGAATTTAAGGTGTCGTACGCCAGGACTGACCAGAATTGCGAGACCGGAACTTTTGGCGGCACATGCAGGACGTATTTGTTGCTGCCGTTGAGCATTACCCCATTGGAGTCATAGGAGCCAATGAAGTAGCGAGTCGCGGTCCCCGAGGTGGTTCTTGCCGAACTGGCCGGTGGCATATCCCTGCGCCTTGAGCATCGTCGCCAGGGTGGGGGTCTCGGTCCTGAATCCCTTCCTTGGCGCCCGGAAGCCCCACGGTGCTCAGCCCCGTCCGCAATGGATACTGTCCGGTAATGAAGGACGCCCGCCCCGCGGTGCATGAAGCCTGCGCGTAATGATCCATGAAGATCAGGCTCTCTTTCCCGATGCGGTCGATGTTCGGCGTGCTGCCACCCATCATCCCGCGATGGTAGGCGCTGATGTTCCACATGCCGACGTCGTCGCCCCAGATGATGAGGATATTGGGCTTTTTCTTGTCTTGAGCTTGAGTCTGAGCTGACGCCTTGGGCGCCGCCAAGATCGCGGCCGTGCAAGCCAAGGTGACAATCGATAGGGTTTTTGTTTTCATTGTTATGTTCTCTAAAGATTATCTGTTCGGCCTCACTTCGGGAACGGGAAGGTGATCGTAAAGTCCATCCCCCGGTCCGGGCCCCCGGCAGGCTTGGCGAGGTAATGCCTCAAGCCAAGTCCAATGCTGACCGGCTGTTTGCCGATCTTGATCAACTGAGACAGGCCGGGAGTGATCGATGCGGTCCACTGCTGCTCTGGCCAATTATAGGTGGATTCCATTTTGAACGAAAAAGTCGTAAACGATTTCGTCCGATAGGCAATGATGGGCTGGAGGAGCGTTGCGCTCACACTCTGGTCGCCCCAGCCGGCGTAAGACCAGACGTGGTTGGCCAGCAAGCCGTAGGTCAAACCATTCGCCTGGTGGAAGATGATCACGGACGGCCCGGCGCCGAACTTGCCGGAGCCCAACGCGCCTTCGGAGGCCGTCGGCCAGCTTAACACCGGACCCGCACCCAGAATCCATCCGTTGACTTTCTCCTTCGGTGAAAAAAAGAAGGTCTGCAAAACGTCACCAAGACCAGACTTGTTGGCACCACCCGCCGTGGGTGATTCCGCATAAATGGTCGGAACGATCGTGCGAGCGATGACGCTCCAATCATCCGACAGTTCGAACGGAATGACCGGCTGGATGTTGACCGTGTAGCGCATGGCATCCGCCGGTCCGATGCCGAAATCCCAGCGGTTCTGGATCGGCACGCTGATGAGGTTGCCGACTGGATTTTGGAGATCGTCGGCCAACTTGGAGAGCGCGGCGGCGGCGCTGTTTGCCGGGTCAGTTTGGGCGAGCGCAGGCGGAACGATGATTCCGCTCAAAAGCGAGATCACGACGCTGGCGAGTGTCAGTGTCGTGATCTTGGTTTGATTCACTCTGCTCAATTCACAAAAGTGGTGCCACCCGGGAACTGCCAGCGCTACGGCGATGGAACTCTTTCCGGCCGCGTCACGATCCAGGTCTTTCCCAAGCGCTCCCAGTCAGGACCGTAGAACCGGATACCGGCGAAGAAGTCGTTCTTGGTCGTCGGGATCCAGTTGCTCTCCATGCCTTGGGGCGCCTCGGGCCCGAAGTAGACGTCGATGGAGCCGTCGGCGTTGTATTTCAGCGCCTTGTTCAGGGAACTGATCGCGTATTTCTTCTGCGGATTGGCGATCATCGCCGCTGCTTCGGCGTCATAGAGAATCACGGACCAGAAGCTCTGCACCGGGACATCGGCCGGCAGGTGCAGTTTGTAGTGCATGCCCGGCCGCAGTGGTTTGTTGTCGGTGTCGGAAAAAGTGATGCCGTAGAACGTCGAGTTCCCCATATTCTTCGGGGGCCAGATGGCCAGGGCAAAATAGGCGGCCCGGCCATCTACCTGGATGAGGGAGTCTGTCGTGTAGTTCGGGTTCCATGATTCAGCCAACCCCAGCGCCAGCCAGCCATCCAGTGGGCTGGCTGGCCAGGCCTCCGTCATGTTCTGCTTGGCGGTCATCCAGCCCAGGTCCGCAGCACGCTGCAGCAGATCCAATGTCGCCTTGTCCGACGGGAATGGCTTCCCCTTCTCGATGCCCAGGGATTGCAGCATGCCGACGAGATACTTGTCCTTCTCCTGGATCGGCTCCCGGCCCAGGTAGTCGTGGATTCGCCGGAAGGCGCCGACCCCCTTGTCCACTTCCCCGTCTACGGGTTTGCCCATGACATCGATGTAGTTCTGCTTTCGCGAGGGATCAGACAGCGGATAGACCTTGACCCGTTTGACGCGGTCGATTGCGTCGGCGATGGTCGCTCCTCCGAGCATCACCGAACGCAACCCCATGCGCACCTGATAGGAGGTGGAGTGAATGGGCAGATAGCCCGCGGCGACCTCTCCCTGGTAGCCAGGGGGCAAAATCAAATATTTGCCGCCCTTGCCCTGGTCGGGGGTGACTTGGGGAATGCCCACATCGCTCAGGGGCACCTGCCACACGTCGATGATCGAGCCGAAGAGATAACCCTTTTTATCCATCGCTGGCTGCTCGTACACCACGGGGCCATCATGCAGGTCCAGGTGGACCATGGCGTAGATCGTCTCGTTGTTCAGGGTGGACAGCTTTTTGGTGTGATCGGAAAAACCGCCGATATAGACCACGTCCATCAGGCCGCCGCCCGACGCCTTGAACATGGCATCGCGACCGGCGTAGGACTGGTTGACGGGCAACGACCAGAGGAAGAGTTCGACCGCGCGGCTCTGCCGCAGGTCCTGCATGAGCGTCGCGGCCTCACTCTGCAGAGGATACCCCGGCTTGATGGTGATGCCGTCCACCTTGCGCGTCGCTGCCTGGGCGAAGGAGACCGTCGGGATCATGGCGGCCAGCAGGGCGAGACTGGTGACGAGACAGAGCGCTGGATTGGTATCTTTATTTTTCATGGGTTTTGTTTCCGCAGAGTTGAGGGATGGCTGGCTGGCTCACTCCACCTGTTTGATGTCATTCAGCTTCCAGCTCTTGTCAAAATAGGGAGTCTTTGGAGTGTAGAACCGGAAGTAGCTGAACCATGCCTGCCCTTCACTGGTTGGAATCCAATTGCTTTCCAGCCCTTTGGCAGGGGCTCGGGGGCCTACGTAGATGGTCGTAGTTCCATCCTCATTCTTGCTGACCTTATTCTGAGAGTTGACCTCAGCCATCTTCTGCTTGTTCTGAATGAGTGTCCGACCGTGGCTGTCATAGACCGTGAAAGCCCAGAATTGTGCCGCTGGCACATCCGCGGGAACAGTGAGGGTGTAGTTTTTGCCGCCATCGAAACCGATCCCGTTCTCGTCCTCATATTGGGCGATGTAGGTGCTTCCCGGACCCGCCTTGGTGATTTTCATGGCGTAGGTTGAACCGATCGCTTCATGGAACCAGGATGCCCGCTCGAAGAGCTGGCCATACGTAGGCTCGATCTGGTCCGGGTTGTTGATCAGAGGCGTATACCAACGTCTGTCTTCATAGTAGCGAGCACCGGCAAAGCGCTTTTTGAAGGCGTTGTTGATCGCCATCAGATAACCGACGCGCTCCGCCTCGATGAGCAGGGCCTTTTTGGCGGCATCGGGTTGAAAAGACTTCCCCTTCTCGATGCCGAGGTTCTTCAGCATGGCGTAGAAAAAGACGTCACGCTCGGCCATCTTCTCCCGCTGAATGATCGTGTTCAAATTCTCCCAGAACTCCATGCCGTGTGGCTGATACAGCGGGAAAGCGTCGCCGGTCTTGCGCAGCTTGGACCGCCCCTTCAGATCCGGCCGGTTGAAGGGATAGGAATCGAACCCGGCATTCACCCGCTCGTGGGCGGGCCCCATGGGTTCCATATCGCGGGTGCCGAGCCAGACGACGTTGGTTGGGCAATGCACCACGGTGTAGGAATCGTCATGAGTAGGAATTTCCTGACCGGGACCTACGATGAGCAGCTTCACGCCCTTACCCCGGTCGGCTCCGGGCAAGCCCGTATCCAGCACCGGGCGTTGCCACTGGTCACCGACGTAGCCGGCCGTGGCTCCGGGCGGGATCACCCACACGGCCGGACCGTGCACGGCCAGATCCACGAAGGAGATCACATAGGTCACCGAGGTGTTGGGCGTCAGGATGCCCGCGACTTCATCATAGCCGTGATAAAAGCTGATCTGACCATCGAGGCTCGGATCGGCGCCCATATCGACATTAGCATTTTCCCAACCCTTGAGGCCGACAGCAGGCATGGCCCACATATAGGTCATCACGGCACCATAATAGTCCATGGCGTCGAACAACCGCTTCGAGGACTCGGTGGTGGGAACCCCGTTTACCATCTCAATACCATTGGCACTGAACATTTCCTTGCTCGAGTCGGCTGCATGCGTGCCGTGCGTTGACTCTTGTGCCCATGCCGAACCGGTGGTTGAAACGATCAGTAGTGCGCCGAGAAGCGCACTGGCTTTGATTCTAGCTATCGCGGATTTCACCATTCATTTTCTCCGTCATGTAGTCGGGTGATTGGTCATTCACATGTCACAACGCCATTTAACAATTGGCACGATTTGCACAGCCCTCTTGTTATTATTTCTTGGCTGGCACATACGGGTCGGGCGTGCCCATCGGAATAAGTGGATACTGTGCCACGCTCTGCTGGAACTTGCCCACGATTCCAAGAACCGGGCCAACCACCCACGTATCGACCGAAGGCTTTTCCTCGCGCGGGTCGGTATAGAGGTTGAAGATATGCGGCACGGGGTTTCTGACTGGCGGGTCAAACATGTTGTCCTGCCGCATGAAGTGCAGTTTCCAGTTGCGCCATTTTACCGCCTGCAAACGGTCCGCGCACCAGATCGGGAAACCCTCCCGCGCCGATTTCTCGGTCTTGCCGAGGAAAAAGTCTACCTGGTCGATACTGTCCATCGGGCGGTCGGTGGGCACTGTCGCGCCGCCAATTTTGGCGAATGTGGCAAACAGGTCCACGCCGTGCACAATCTCGTTGCTGACGTGCCCGGCGGCAATCTTGCCGGGCCAGCGGATCAGGAAAGGCACGCGAATACCACCCTCCAGTGCGGTGAAATATTGCCCGCGCCAGGGACCGGACCAACCATCCCACGGTTGAATGAACTCGCTGCCGTTGTCACTGGTAAAGACGACGATCGTGTTGTCGCGAATGCCTGCCTTGTCCACCGCGTCGAGCATCTGGCCGACATTGTGATCCATCTCGGCGAGCATATCCGCCCAATCCCCGTTACCGGTCTTGCCCTTGAAGGCCGGGTTCGGCTCGCTGGGCAGGTGCGGCTGGGTGAGCGACACATAGGCAACGAAGGGGTTCCCGGACTCGGCTTGCTTCGTGATGAACGCGACCGAGCGGCGGGTAATTTCGGCGTCAATGAGACGGCGCTCCTTCACATCGTACGTCCCTATCTCACGGCTCTTTTCGCCCCTTTTGCCTTCCATCACCTTTTCCGAAGGCATGATGCTCTCTGACCATCCAGCTGCGGATGGCCACAGCGCCTCGTCTGTTGTGCGGGGAATGCCGAACCACTCGTCAAAGCCCTGGCTATTGGGCAGACGCTGTTGCGCACTGCCGAGATGCCATTTACCGTAGTAGCCGGTCGCATAGCCCGCGTCCGACATCGCTTCGCCAAGGGTCACTTCCCACGCCGTGAGACCTTCGGTGACGCCGCCAAACGGCACGGAATGAGTCCCGGAACGAATCGCCCAGCGTCCCGTCATCAGACTCGCTCGGCTCGGCGTGCATTGCGTCTCCATGTTCATGTTCAGCAACCGCATACCATCCTTGGCCAGCGAGTCGATCCGTGGCGTCGGCGCTCCACGTGTGAGGCCTCCGCCATAGGCTCCGATCTCACCATATCCGAGGTTGTCGGCGAGGATAAACACAATGTTGGGCTTGCTCGCCTGAGCAAGAGCGATGTTTGGCACGATCAAAATCATCGCCGCGAGAGCCGGGATTAGTACCGCATGTCGCTTCATGATTGTTTTCCTCCGTGTTGGCTCATCCTGAAGGCAGGGGCGAAGATGAATGCATCAACATTGGTATCGAGACTAAACTATGTCTGGCTAATGTTGATGGGCGTCACCTTCTTGCCATTTCTGTCCCTGAAGGTGTCCGCATTATCAAACATACAACACAAAATATTGGGGGCACTAAACACTCGGATCAGGCACGAGAATGTCGCAAATATTGAGGCTCCCTGCTGCATAATGTCCTAATTCACCAGCCGGGCCGACCCCAGACTAACGAGAAGAAGACACAGAAGCCCCAACAGTGCCTTCCGTCATTGACTACAAGAAAATCGGTTGGTCTGGTGAGATTGATTGGCGTGACCTTGAAGAGTGACCTGCATGTCTCCCCCAATTGTTAAAGACACTGCGAGAAACTCATTCGCCGGAATTTGAGTGCCGGTTCCTGGCCGCAGTTCTTCAAGAACCCCAACAAACAGGTGGTCTCATACGCGGCCCTGACAGATAAGACCTCACGTTATCCAAATTCCGCAAAGGTGAAGTGAAGTTCCCCGCTCGTGGGGCGGGGAACTTCACTATTTCTTCTACGGTTTTAACTTCGGTTGCTGTTTTCGTTTCGATCATGAATGCACGGGCCGGTTTTTGCCGGGCTTTGTGTTTACTCGGCCAGCGCCGCCCTCACACGACCTTCGCGATATTGCTGAAGTTCTGCCTCGGTCAGTTTGCGATCGGCAATCTGGATTGTGACCTTTTCCAACTCACCGGTGAACTTGAAAGGCACCTCGTAGTCTTCGCTGACGGGCGTGCCGGTATCCTCACCGATGTCGAGAGTCTCATCCAGCGACATGCGGAATGGGATAGTCCGTTGCAGCTTCTCACTGGCGACCTTTTTGCCATCGACTGTCAGAGTGGCAGTGCCGCCCTTGCCAAGGCCGCCGCCATCGTAGTTGAAGTCAAAGGTGATGACATGTCTTCCAGGGGTGAGTTTTTCCTTGCTAGCAACGGTATAGCGCGCGACACCCACGACGTTGTAATGGAACACAGGGCGGTCATTCTTCACATAGAGTCCGACGCCCCCGAATCGCCCTCCCTGCGTCATGAGAACACCATTGGCACCCTTCTCGGGAATGGTCACCGTTGCGCTGATGCCGAAGGATTTGTTTTTCAGGTCGGGTGCGGCACCCTCGGGGATCCTGATCATTCCGTCGTAATAGGTGAACTCTTTTCGACCCAGTGTAAGGCTGGGACGGTTGCGTACGTCGAGGCGCTCCACTTTGCTGTTGTCGATGGGAAGGACGCGGTATTTCTCGGCTTCCGACCAAAACAGATCCTGCAATTCTTTGAGTTTGGCGGGCTCGCTGGCGGCGACATTCCTGGCCTCGGTGAAGTCGGCCTTCACGTTGTAGAGTTCCCACTGGTAATCAAGGACCCCGATATTGCCACCGCTGCTCGACCATGGCGGGGTCGGAGGCGTGGTCGCGGCTACCCAGCCGTCGTGATAGATCGCACGATTTCCTATCATCTCGAAATACTGGGTCTGCCGCTTCGACGGAGCGCCGGCATTGTTGAAGGTGTACGCCATGCTCACGCCTTCAATCGGGTTCTGCTCGACGCCGTTGATACTGGTAGGTGCGGGCACGCCGGCGACGTCGAGGATGGTCGGCATGATGTCGATGACGTGATGGAACTGCGTGCGGATGCCGCCTTTGTCCTTGATACGCGCCGGCCAGGAGATGACCAGCCCATTGCGCGTCCCGCCGAAGTGCGACGCGATCTGTTTGGTCCATTGGAACGGCGTGTCCATCGCATGCGCCCAGCCAACCGGATAATGGTTGAACGTATTCGGACCGCCCAGCTCGTCCATGCGGCGCATCACCTCCTGGAAGTCCTCGGGGATGGCATTGAAGAACGTCATCTCGTTGAGCAACCCCTGCAGACCGCCTTCCCCGCTGGCACCATTGTCGCCCTGGATATAGATGACCAGCGTGTTATCTAGATCACCCTGCGCCTCGATGGCATCCAGGATGCGGCCCATCTGGGAATCGCAGTGCGCGAGTGCCGCCGCATACACTTCCATCATGTGGGCGAAGACTTTCTTCTGATCGGCGCTCAGGCTGTCCCACGCGGGAATACCGGCGGAACGCTCAGTCAATTGCGCGTTCGCAGGAATGACGCCCAGGGCCTTCTGCCGCGCAAACGTTTCTTCGCGCACCTTGTCCCAGCCTTGGTCGAACTTGCCCTTGAATTTCGCAATCCAATCCGGCGGCGCATGGTGGGGGGCGTGCGCTGTACCAGGCGCGTAGTAAGCCACGAACGGCTTGTTCGGAGCCACGGCATGCTGCATGCGAATCCAGTTGATGGCATGGTCCGCCATATCCTTGTCAAAGAAGTAATCCTTCGCATCATGAGGTGGCTCGATGGGTTTTGTGCCCTCGATAATGGCGGGATTCCACTGGCTGGTGTCGCCCCCAATGAAACCGTAGAAGTATTCAAAGCCCAGCCCGGTCGGCCAGAGGCCAAACGGACCGGCCTGGCTCGACTGCCAATCCGGGACGTTGTGGTTCTTGCCATACCACGAGGTATTCCAGCCGTTCTGTTTCAAAATTTCCGCAAACGTTCCGGCACTTTTCGGGGCCAGTGTGTTGTAGCCGGGAAACCCAGTGCCGGCCTCCATAATCACACCGGACGCGACGCTGTGATGATTGCGCCCCGTCAGCAGCGCGGCTCGTGTGGGGGAACACAGTGCGGTGGTGTGAAATTGTGTGTAACGGAGGCCTTCTTCTGCCAGCTGATCCATCGTCGGTGTCGGGATCGGACCGCCAAACGTTGATGAGGCGCCAAAGCCGACATCATCCGTCAGAATGAGCAGGATGTTCGGCGCTCCCTTCGGCGCCTCGATTATCCTGGGAAAATCTTTGACGGAGTCCTTGGCCGTGCGGCCAATTTTACCGCCGAACGCCTGCTCGGGAATGGGCAGGATGGTGCGGTTAAAATCGTCGCCGGCCAGGGCCGCGGATGTGCAGAGCGTCAGTGCGCCAATGATCGCCGTCACTTTGTTTACGGCAATTCGTGTTTTCATAGTTATGTTCCTTCTTTGTATTTGTGGGATACCCGCTGAATCACTTCAACTTCTCCGCATCGTTCAACTTGACCA
>JAOUQB010000126.1 GCA_029879555.1 Nitrospirota bacterium
CCATCGCATATGCGAGTCCTTCGAGAAGAACTTTTCGAAGCCGTCCGTCAAGAAAACCTCAATGCGCTTTCAGTGGACCCTTCCAAAATTCCCTCCCTTTCCAAGGGACTCAAAATTCAAAGAAAAGATCTCGATTCCCCGTCCTCTTCTTGACCTATCTGGTTGTGGTAAACGGGTAGGTGTGCTTTTGAGATGCTCCACATAATCTTTTCCTTCCTTTTTCTCCATACCTCCACCAGGTCTAGATTTTTAAAGGACATGTAGGAAAATTTTTCCTATGGGCTTTCCTTCCGTGGAGCGTATCACGACTACGTGATTCGTGTATCTTTGGCACAGGATTTGTAGTTCTTAGTCAATGTTGTCCCTTCTTTTCAGTTTTTGAAGAAATCGCCCGTGCTGAGGGAATCGCAATTCTTGAGATGGAATGGAGTGGTGCTGCTTTGCTTTGCGCTAGAAACATTGAACAAGAGTTCCTTCGCCAGCCTACTTGCGTAATTCTAGCTGGTGGTCTGGGAACTCGATTGCGGCCGGTGGTCCATGATCGTCAAAAAGTCATGGCAAATGTTGCCGGGCGACCATTTCTTACCTATATCCTGGATCAACTCGTTCATGCAGGAATCACACGTGCTGTGGTGTGTAGCGGCTATCTGGGTGACTCATTATCCAACGTCTTGAAAGATGAATATCAAGGCCTTCAATTGGTGTATTCCCACGAAAGCACGCCATTAGGGACGGCTGGAGCCCTGAAGCAGGCGCAGCCATTAGTCGAAAATTTTCCGGTTCTTGTGTGTAATGGCGATTCCTATGTGGATGTGGACATTGATCGGTTTATGGCGTTCCATGCTTCTCGTCACAGTTTGATGACTCTGGTCTTAGCCAAAAAACAATGCAGTGGGGCGTTCGGTCTCGTGGAAGTCGAAAATGGCGTGGTGAAGAGATTCTCGGAAAAAGAGTCTACGGGAAGACCTGAATGGGTCAATGCTGGAATGTATTTGGTAGAGAAACAGATTATTGACTCGATACCCGAAAGTCGAGCTGTCTCGTTGGAACGAGAAATTCTTCCCGAATGGGTTGGGCAGGGGATCTACGGTTATGCCCAGCCAGGAGAACTTGTTGATATCGGGACGCCTTCATCCTGGTCTGAGGCTCAAGATGTCTTTGGGGGACGGGCTTTAAAACCATTGATATATTCCCACTCGTGAGAAAAAGAAAAATGGAAAAGTCTGTGACCAATATATTTAAACAATTGTTTTATCAAGCGTTGCGCATTCGGTTGGTTGAAGAACACATCATTGACTTGTATCCCAGCGACGTCATTCAAAGTCCCGTTCATTTGTCGATTGGGCAAGAGGCGGTCGCGGTAGGAGCGTGTCAGACTCTCACGAGTCAGGATCTTCTCTTTTCTACCTACCGAAGTCATGCATTTTACCTGGCCAAGGGAGGGAATTTAAAAGAAATGTTTGCCGAACTATATGGCAAAGTGACTGGATGCGCGCGTGGGAAAGCAGGGTCAATGCATTTAGCTGCTCCTGACGTGGGATTCATGGGAGCATCGGCTGTGGTCGCCAGTACCATTCCTCATGCTGTGGGAGCCGCTCTGGCGGCCAAGCGACTGAAAAAAAATCAAATCATCGTAGGAGTGTTTGGAGATGGAGCGACGGAAGAAGGGGTGTACCATGAATCGCTAAATTTTGCGGCTCTGCATCGTCTGCCGGTCATTTTTCTTTGTGAAAATAATGGGCTCGCTGTGCATTCTTCACGTCAGGCTCGACAAAATTTTGAAATTATCGAACATGCCGGAAGTTATGGATTAAAAACTTTTCATATTTCAGAGGGGTATGATTTTGTGAAGGTGGCTGACGCGATGTCTGAAGTGATACGGCATGTGCGAACGACTCACACGCCGGCCTTCGTGGAAGTTCAAACCTTTCGTTACAAAGAACACGTTGGACCGGGAGATGATTTTTCCTGCGGGTATCGAAATATTTCCGAATTCCACAATTGGAAAGACCTGGATCCTTTGATGCAATATCCCAATTTAGTTGAATCCTTTAGACCTAGAATCGTTGAGGAAATTGAGGAAGCCATCCAATTTGCGAAAGGGAGTGCCTTTCCATCCATCGAGGAGTTGCTCTGCGATGTTGTGTAATACAGCAGTGGTCACCGAGTTGGGCTTCAAAAGCAATAACCCAGACGTCGCTCTTTCCGAGAGGAAGGTCCTGAGCTATCGCGATGCTCTCCACCGGACTATGCGTGAAGGACTCCGCGATCAGGACGCCGTGGTTATCATGGGACAGGGTGTGGACGATCATAAAGGTATTTTTGGTTCCACGCTCGGGTTGGCGGAAGAGTTTGGCCGGGACCGAGTGATGGATCTCCCGCTTGCTGAGGAGGGGATGACGGGTGTGGCTATTGGTGCAGCCTTAAATGGACTCTATCCCATCCAAACTCATATTCGAGCTGATTTTTCATTATTGGCGATGAATCAAATCATCAATCTGGCAGCCAAGTACAAGTATATGTTTGGCGGACGGTTTGAAGTCCCTATGCTTATTCGGATGATTGTCGGGCGCAGCTGGGGGCAAGGCGCACAACATTCACAAAGCCTTCAGTCATTATTTGCCCATATTCCCGGGTTAAAAGTGGTGATGCCATCTAGTTCCCAAGCCATTCTCGATACGTATCCGAAAGTGATTGCCGAGTATCGAGGGCCGGTTATTTCGTTTGAACATCGACTCATGTATGACTTGAATTTTCATCTCGACCCGTTGCCCAATCCTGATCGAGATCCATTTGAATCGTATACCGTGCGGCAAGGTGCCGATGTCACGATTGTGGCGACGTCAATCATGGTGCTGGAAGCCATGAGAGCAGCTGAACATTTGTCCACGGTGTCGGGTATTCAATGTGAAGTTATTGATCTGCATTGTGTTTCCAATCCTACTTGGGATGTGGTGATGCAGAGTGTTGAAAAAACAGGTCGGTTGGTGGTTGCGGATACGAGTTGGCGCGAATATGGAGTGTGCGCAGAGGTCTGTCGAGTGGTGGCAGAACGAAATCCTGCTTGTTTAAAAAACCCCGTGGTGTCGTTAGCGATGCAACCAGCGCCTTGTCCCACGGCGAAGTCGTTAGAAGATTTGTTCTATCCGGATCTTCGGCAATTCGTGCATGCCGTCGCGTCAATCGTGATAGGAGATGAAAAACATGGGATTGCACTGCCGGACATGCAATCGATGGTTGATGTGTATAAACGCTTTAAAGGGCCATTTTAGGGAAAATTTTTGTATCTCGACGACAATGAAGGAGCGATCTTCATGCGAGTTCTGATCACGGGTATGACGGGAATGGTGGGTAGCCATTTGGCTGAATATATCTTGAATCATCACCCCGGTGTAGAGGTTCATGGAATGCTGAGATGGCGTAGCCCGTTAACCCATATTTGCCATATTCAGGATCGGATCACTGTCCATTATGCGGAATTGCGAGATCTTCATTCGTTGATTGCCCTTCTTCGTAAAGTCCAACCTGAACGAATTTTTCATTTAGCGGCACAATCCTTTGTCACGACGAGTTTCGACGCCCCGGCGGATACTCTTCATACGAATGTGATTGGAACCACGAATTTGCTCGATGCGATTCGAATTACCGGCATTGAGGCGAAAATCCATGTCTGTAGCTCTTCTGAAGTCTATGGCCAGGTCTTAGAGCATGAGGTCCCTATCAAGGAATCCAATCCGTTTCGTCCTGCCAGCCCGTATGCCGTGTCAAAAGTCGGCGAAGATATGGTGGCGTATCAATATTTCCTCTCCTATGGGATCAAGACCTATCGCACTCGGATGTTTACTCATACGGGACCTCGGCGGGGCGATGTCTTCGCGGAAAGCGCCTATGCGAAGCAAATCGTCGAGATTGAAAGTGGCCTTCGAGCGAACCCTGTTCGGGTGGGTAACCTTGACAGTATCCGAACCTTTGCCGACGTCCGCGATGCGGTTCGAGCCTATTGGTTGCTCCTAGAGCATGGTGTGCCTGGAGAGGTCTATAACATCGGAGGCAATCGTACGATGACGTGTGGGGATATGCTTGCCATGTTGAAAACTATGGCACGCTGTCCTATTGATCATCTTGTCGACCCCGCTCTTCTTCGTCCCTCTGATGTGACATTGCAGATTCCCGACACTTCCAAATTTCATCAAGCCACTGGGTGGATCCCGGAAATACCTTTCGAAGATACCCTGCAGCATTTATTAACGTATCATCGTGAAAAAACCAAAGCGATGGTCTTAGCCGCATGATTATCTCCCGGACACCCTACCGATTATCTTTTTTCGGAGGAGGGACAGATTTCCCACAATGGTACCTCAGGGAATCGGGGGCGGTTCTTTCTGTCACCATTGATAAGTATTGTTATTTGAGTTGTCGGCATCTCCCGCCATTTTTCGATATTAAACACCGTATTGTGTGGTCGCATATTGAAACTGTTTCCAGTATTGCAGAAATTCTTCATCCCGCTGTTCGTGAAGGCTTGCGTTTTTTAGGTTTTGATGACTCACAAGGGGTAGAAATCCAACATCAAGGTGATTTGCCGGCGAGAAGCGGCATTGGTTCCAGTTCCTCATTTTCCGTTGGCCTTATGAAAGCGCTGACAGGATTGAAAGGGGGAATGTTAGGAAAGATGGAGTTGGCCCGTTTGGCCATAATGTTAGAGCAAAATATTTTACAGGAAACGGTAGGGTCTCAGGATCAGGTGGCTGCGGCATTTGGCGGATTAAATTTCATCCAATTTTTACCGGACGGACAAATTCAGGTAGAGCCGGTCACCGTCATGGCTGGACGGGTGGCAGAACTTGAGCAGAGCTTGGTTTTGCTCTACACGGGAACGAGTCGACTTGGTTCAGAAATCGCGAAAAATTCAACAAAAAATTTCTCGCTTCGATCTAAGGAATTAACAGACATGCGTCGAATGGTCGATCAGGGAATTGAGATTTTAAGTGGAACGGAGTCATTGGAAGCATTTGGAAGGTTGCTTCATAAAAGTTGGATGCTGAAACGATCACTTTCTGAAGATATTTCCAATGCCAATATTGATGAGATTTACCAGCAAGCGTTGAACCATGGAGCCATAGGCGGGAAGCTTTCAGGGGCCGGAGGAAGTGGGTTTATGTTGTTTTTTGTTCCAATTCATAAGCAGCCTGCTTTCCTTGCAGCGATGAAGCCCTATATTTGCGTCCCATTTTCGTTTACTCAGTCAGGTAGTAGCATCATTTATTATGACGAATCCTATCAAATGGGATATGGAGAAGAGGCCTCGGGAGTAGCGGAATTGTCAAAACGGTCGACTCTCGGCGAGCTCTCTGCGATGAATGGTGAAAAAAAGAAAAAAGAAAGCGTTCTCGTCGGAAAGCGTGCTTAAAGACCAACCAATAATGACTTCCCTTAACCCAAAATTTTCTGACGCCAAAACCGTCTTTTCATGTCCGTGGTTTCAGGTCCACGAAGAACAATGGGAAGACGGCTCCGCTCTTGATCAAAAACCATTCTATCGAATCGAAAGTTCCGATGGGGTTTTAGTGTTGCCCATAACCACGGATGGGAACATTATTTTAGTACGCCAATTTCGACATGCTATTCAGCAGACTACCCTTGAATTTCCAGCGGGAAGTATCGAAGCCGGAGAAACCCCGAAAGAGGCTGCAGCACGAGAATTGCTGGAGGAAACTGGTTATCGTGCGGAATCTCTTCACTTTTTGGGTAGTGGGCGAATCATGATGAATCGTTACAGTGCGAGAGATTTTTTATTTTTAGCGCAACATTCTCTAGTAGAAGCATGTGACCCCAAGGGACCCAACCCTGATGTACTTCTAGTCTCACCGCAGGAGTTTAAAGACTTGGTGATTTCTGGGCGTTTTGAGCAGATACCCGCGTTATCCCTTTTTAGTCTTGCTGATTGGCAATTTGGCTTGCGAATTGTGGCGTAATATGAATATTCCAGACCTTCAACGCAAAGCTGGAGAGCTCAGGCTTCAAATCCTCAATGCTGCTTTAAAGGCGGGGAAAGGCCATGTTCCACCAGCGTTTTCCTGGATGGAAATTGGTGTAGCGTTGTTTTATGGGGGAGGACTCCGTTTCCGACCTTCTGAACCCAACTGGGAGGGGCGAGACCGGTTTATCTTGAGTAAAGGGCATGGATGTTTAACCTTATATGCGATTCTGGCTGACCTAGGGTTTTTCCCAAAAGTGGAGTTGGAGCATTTCTGCGAACCAGGCAGTCTCTTAGCCGGTCATCCCGATACGAATATTCCCGGTGTGGAAGCAATTTCTGGTTCCCTTGGACATGGATTGGGGGTCAGCGCTGGTTTAGCGTTGGGAGCAAAGCGCAATTCTCAAGAATGGAAGGTGGTCACGGTTTTAGGGGATGGGGAATGTCAGGAGGGGTCAGTGTGGGAAGCGGCCATGTTTGCAAGCCATCATCATCTCAATAATCTGGTGGCGGTTCTTGATCGCAATCAATTAGGCGCAACAAATTTTACTGAGAAAAATCTTGCCTTGGAACCCCTAGAGACCAAATGGGAGGCATTTGGTTGGGAAGTTGTCAAAATTGATGGGCATTCATTTAAAGAATTACACAGAGTCTTCTCTGATGTTGGCCACCGAACTTCCACAAAACCGCTTCTTATTTTTGCTCAAACCATAAAAGGAAAAGGTGTGTCATTTATGGAGGGATCAGTTGATTGGCATCACCGACTACCTAAAGGAGGTGAAGTGGAAGAGGCCATTCGGCAGTTGACGAAGGCGGATCCCCAGATGAATCCACCTGTATCCTTGGAGTTGGTCCATGGCCCATGATTTTCGAGATGCAGTTTTCGAAA
>JAOUQB010000127.1 GCA_029879555.1 Nitrospirota bacterium
TGATTGCTTTCAATGTTGTGCTCCAGAGCAATAATCTGGCGTTGGCCCAGTCTATCGCCACGTCCATTCGGACATCGAATGGCGGGTTGCCAGCTTTGAAGGCCATGGGAGTGCCGTTAGGCAGTCAAGGATTAGTCCAAGTGTCCATGAATCTCACTGACTATCGAGAAACGTCTTTGCGCCGGGCCTTTTATCGCGTGTGCCGGGAGGCCCTGCGATGGGAGGTCGAAATTGCGGAAAGCGAGATTGTAGGGTTAGTGCCTCAGGCGGCATGGGATGAAACGTTAACACACGATCTCAAGTTGAGATTGATGAAATCCGATCCAGTCATAGAATATCGTCTAGAACAATCCCCTGTTTTTTGATACATTTGAGGGGACATCCTATATAACCTAAGTGACTTAATTGGTTGACTATTGAGGAGGTGTTGTTATGAATCAAGCAGCTGAAGGGCGGGAAGCATTGAGAGAGAGTAAGTTCGGACATTTAACGGTCGGCTCGATTATGGAAACGCAGGTGCAAAGTGCGACGAAAGACGCCAAGGCCGAAATGTTGGCCTCGTATATGATGGAAGGTTTTGGGTCAGTGCCCATTGTCGATGAGCACAACAAACTTGTTGGAATCGTGTCAGAATTTGATCTGTTAGCGGCACTTCGCAAAGGACAAAAATTAGAAGATGTGACGGCAGAAGACATCCTGACAGCCAATCCGATTTCTGTCACCAAAGATACGGATGTGATGACTTTGGTTGATGTCCTCCAAAACAATCATCTCATTCGCGTGCCAGTTGTCGATAATAAAGCCCACCTCATTGGCATTGTGGCGCGTCGAGATCTGCTACGGGGCTATTTGCAAACGTCGGGGAGTTGATGCTCCCCGAGGCGTTGTGCTACTCCTTTCTCACCGTGCGGAGTTTTCTTATTTCCCAACACATTGAATGGTGATCCGCTTATTCCCTGATTCGGGATGAGTGTGGATCTCGTGCGTATGCCTTGATCATGATGAACGATCGAGTGAATCAGATTGTCAGCGCCCCGTGGTTTGAGCGCATCATTATTGCGTTCATTCTGATTAACGGGGTGATTTTAGGCATGGAAACCTCGCCGGCGCTGGTAGAGCACTATGGCGGCCTGATGCATTTGGGCAATCATGTCATTCTTGGGATTTTTATTCTTGAAGCCTGCTTGAAAATGATTGCGGTGGCGCCTTGCGTTGATCGATATTTCCGCGATGGGTGGAACGTATTTGATTTTTCCGTCATCGTCTTTTCGTTGATCCCTGCCACCGGTGATTTTGCGATGATTGCGCGGTTAGCTCGCTTGCTGCGGGTGGTACGGCTGGTCTCGACCATTCCCGAACTCCGGTTAATTGTGTCGACGTTGGTGCGATCAATTCCTAGCATGATCCATGTCATGACCCTCATGGGTGTCATTTTTTATATCTATGCCATTACGGGGTATCAGTTGTTCCATGACCATGACCCGACACATTGGCGATCATTGGGTATTTCGCTCTTGACCTTGTTTCGTGTGGTGACACTGGAAGATTGGACCGATGTCATGTATACGGCGATGGAGTTTCATTATCTGTCATGGCTCTACTTTGTCAGTTTTGTCATATTAGGGACGTTTGTCGTCATCAATTTATTTATTGCGGTGGTCATTAATAATCTGGACGAAGCTAAAGCCGAACGTCTCGCAGAGCTTCAGGGACCTGTCACGCAAACGGAGATTCTCAAGGATTTGAGAGAGACGCAAATAGCCCTTCAGCGTTTGGAGGAGCGTTTGAATCGAACATCTTAGGAAAGGGAATCTGAGAAGAACATTACTACGAGGCAGGGATTGAACAGCGACTAGGCGAGATGCCTAGCCGCTGTGGTATGAAGAATTACTGACGAATGCCGTTCGTCCAAGCGACGGTTGGCCCGACATTGAGGGGGGCGGGTTTCGTGCATTTTTTGCCACGATTGCCATAACTAATAGTCGAGGTTTTAATCGGGCAGGTGCCAAATGCGGTTCCGAATTCGACAACCCCCTTTATTACCGTTAACGTTGATTGACCATCAGGACTCACGAGAAGGTCAAATTCCGTTCCTTTCACAGCCGCTGTGGCCACTGGGGTTTCAATCTCCAGGGGTTTCGGTCCACCCTGTGTATCGACCCACACTTCTCCCTGTTTCAGACGAAGAATGCGGGTAAAGCCGCTGGCTTTCTCCCAGCGCGACAAGATGGTGAATTCAGTATTTTCGTTGAGGGCCACCTGAATACCGTTACTGAATTCTATCAGGGCTTGACTGGCAGCCTCGGTTTTCAAAACATCCCCTTCATATAATTGAAGATTGCCATTGCCTTCCAGGCGTTCTTCAATTCCGTCCATCCGCACAATTACAAATCCCCCAATGCCTTTTTTGGCGGTCCCGACGGATTCCTGTTCGGCCAACGCGGAGGTGGCAAACCCGCCAGATGTGAGAAACAGAGTCAAAACCCCAAGGCCGAAGAGCGCACGTTTAAGATAGGAAAGTACCCTCATATGGTGTCATCCTTTCTGCAAATTCAGATCAAAATTCGTTTGTAATGTTCTGGTCATGGTGAACAGAGGTTTCCATGCAACTGGGCTATTTTGAGGCCACGACTCGAATAGGTTTCCGACCCACTGGAACGGTGGCTAGTACCTGATTCGTCCCAGTATCAAGAATGCGGACATCGTTCGATCCTGTATGCCCGACGTACAAACGCGTTCCGACAGAATTGGCCCATATGCCATTCGGTCCCTCGCCGACGTCGATTTGTCCGGCGATGGTTGGGGTATCCGTATTAGCGCTGACAATGACGACTTTATTCAGACCGGCGACCGTCACATAGGCATTGGGTCCTGCGGTGCCTTTGAAGGCAAAGGCAATCTGTTGTGGAGCGGGACCGACTTCGATGGTTTGAACCACTTCATTTGACGATGGGTCGATGATGTAGAGATCCTGACTACCGGTGTTGGTGCCCCAAATTCGTCCATCGGGACCGAGAATGAGAAAGTGAGGATTCGCGCCGACAGGAATGCGCTTGATGACTTGATGGGCAGCGGTATCAATGACATTCACCATTTTGTCTTGCGAACTCACGTAGGCCAAGCGGCCATCTTTGGAAAAGGCAATGCCCATGGGGCCCTTGCTTACCGGGATGGTTCCCAAAATTCGGTAAATGGTGGTGTCGATGATGGAAATCGTGTCGTTTCCAATATTGGCCACCCATGCATGCCGGTTGTCATTGGTGAGGGTCACCACATGTGCGCGGTTGCCGGTATAGATGGACGCGATGGTTTCCATGGCATCGGTATCAATCACTGAGATTCGACCTGAGGCTAAATTGGTGGCCCATAATTGTTTCCCATTGCGAGCCAACGAAAGGTCGTGGGTGGCATGGTTGAGCGTATCAATCTCCCCTATTGGTTGGAACGTACTTCCATCAATAACACTCACCGAATTCGAACTTTCATTGGCCACGTACACTTTGGTTTGTTCGACCTGTAATTGAGCAGGCGGAGCAAATGTGGAGCAGCTGGTGAGGAATCCGATCGTGAGAAATCCCCAGAGGGGCGAGAAGCCAATCATCTTGTGATTCATACAATAACCTCCTTCTTGAAAAATTACTGAACCCTCGAATAGGGATAGCGTAAGAAAAGGCGCATGATTCTCTATGGCGCCTGGACCCGCCCTAATATTAGTTGCCCTTCAAACTCTCCTTTTTTGACGGGATGCTGGTTCTGTCCTGTGACTTGCGGCACATGAGTGGATACATAGGAATAGGCTTCGTCGACGGTGACCACACCATCGGCATCATAATCGGCTCCACCCTTCAAGCCCTGCAAGAGATAATAGGTAAAGACCCCATGACCAAGATCGTCGCGTTCTTCACTGACTTCTCCAGCACGGCTGGCTGTGAGCACCACGCGTCCCTTCCCTTTGGCAAGACGTGTCAAAAATTTATCAGAGACCGTCGCTCGTCGGCTAGCCGTCGAAAAGGTTCGTCCAGCCGTGGCCCCACTATAGCAAGAATCAGTAATGAAGATAACGCGATCAGCTGAGAGTCGATGAAAAATGGTCTCGACTTCCCGCATGGGTAAGCCGGTGGAATACAAATCTTTGGGATCAGCATCAAAAGGAATGAGATATTTTTCCAATCCATCTCCATCTGGGCTCATGGCATCAGTTTCCGGCGCGCCATGACCGGCGTAATAAATAATCACAGTATCTTGCGGTCCGGCTTTTCTCTTCAGATCGGTCCCCAACGACCGTTTGAGGTTAAACAGGGTGGCTTGGTCATTCGCCAGGAGCGTGATCTGGTCTTCAGGGACACCGACCTGTTGCCGGAGATAATCATGGAAGGCGATCGCATCTTTGTCAGCATATTTCAAAGGCCGAACCTGTTCATACTGCGAAATGCCGATCACGACCGCCCAAATTTTCCCCTTATCCACCAGTCGTGTGACATTGAGTGTTCTGGTTGATGACAATTGTTTCTCGTCAAACGCGGTAATCACGATTTCGTTGCCGCCTTCCCGGAGTTGAACCGATTCGGAAAACTCTAAGGTCGGTTGAACAGAGGGGCCATCCCCAACGACGACGACACCGCGGCCTTGGCGACGAACAAGTAATTCGTTATTCACGCGGACTTCAATACGCGAAATGCCCTTTTCACTGGCGGCTGCACCGGTGAGTTGAATACGATCGACTTTGACCTCTTTCCCATCTAACGGTGTAGCCAGGGCAATGGCGGGAGGTGTCGCCTGGAAGGTCTTGGCACTGGTGTATTCATCCAGTTGGGAGCGGAGCTGTTGGAGTTCTCCACGAAATTGCTGCAAGGCCTCTTCTGCTTGTTGTCGCTCGGCCTGTTCCCGCTGCAGTTTTTCTTGCATAGTCGACAGTTCGGTTGTTTGGGCCTTGGCCATGGTGTCCAGTTGTGCTCGAAGCGTTTCCATTTCTTGTTCTTGTTCCTGGAGGGCTTGCGCGGCCTGTTCCCGTTCGCGTCGTTCCCGAGCCGATTCTTGCTGGCTGTGAGACTGTTTTTCTTCTTGCGTCGCGGCCAGGTCGGCAACCTTCGCCCGGAGTTCCTCAACTTCTTGTTCGCGTTGTTTCAAATCTTCAGTCATTTTGGCTCGAGCGACTTCAGCTTCCTCCAGTTTTTCGCTTAACGTAATAAATTGTGCGGTCTTCGAGTTTTCCAATCCTTGGATCGTGGGAGTCGGTATGTCGCCTTTCAGGGCAAGAGTGGCAACCGAAACCTGACTCTTTGCAATCCATCCGGTTTCCTGGTCTGAGAGTTTCACGCGGTACCAGTCGCCCAATTCGCCATTAATGGAAAGCGTCTGATCTTGTTCAATGGAAGCAATGACTGAGGTTTGAGGACCTGCGCCACTAAAGATCGTGGCTGACGCATCCGTGACCGTGCCCAGTTTGTTTGTGGCCAGAATGGGTTGGGCTGGTTGCCCATCCACCGGAAGCTGGAGGTCTTCATTCAGAAAAACCTTTTGCAATTTTTCTTGAATAAACAGGTTAAATTGAACCTGATCTGCTGGCAGGTCAGGCCAAACCGTAAAGCTCATTCTGACCTGTTTGGACTCATCCGGGTTGAGTGTTCCAAATCGAACCATATGGGGACGGATCTTCAGATGTTGGTCGGGGGCGTTCGTCATCTCCACCCAGGTGTCAGGGGCCAGGACGGTTCCGACGTTGCGAAGTGTCAACAGGAGGTCAACCGCCTCACCTTTTTGAATCCGTCCATCGCCGTTGCCTACGGATTGGCCACTGCCATCATCCAAAATTTGATAGTTATAGGCGAAGCGAGGTCGTTGGGATCCACTAATGGACAGAGCCGCATGAAGGGGATCAGGAACAAAGCCATTGAATTCTTTAAAGGACACGTCGACGCCAGTTTCAGACGACGAAAAATCTTCAGGAACGTCAATAGTGACCGATTCCGATTTCCGTTGGCCGGCCTCAATTTTCCCAAAATATAACAAGTGTCCATCAAATAACGGGTGAGGACTCTTGGTCGTCGCCTGGAATCGATACAAGGGACCTTTTCCCGTATTGTTCACCATGACATGGATTGTTAAGTGCTGGCCTGGCTTGACTTCATGGGGTTGAACAACCAGTCGTGCTTTGGGATATGGGGGAGGAGATGGCGGTGGCCCAGTTTCACTATCGCGCTCTTGAATCTCGGGTTGAGGGGTAGTTCCTCGGGAGACAATCGTGGTGGAAGGGTTGGGAGTTCGAAGGCGAACGAGGCGGTCACGGCCGCCCGAAGCTAGGGCATGGTCATGGGCCGTCAGGGCTAGAGCCCAGACGGGGCCTTGATGTTCCGTGAGTGAGCTTAATTCTCGTCCGCTTTTGGTATCCCAGATGCGGATGGTCCCATCGACTCCGGCCGAAATCACATTGTGGCCATCTGGTGAGAACACGACGGCTTGAACCGCGCCCGTGTGACCCTGCATCAGCCCGCGTTCCCGTCCCGTGGCGAGATCCCAAAGCCGCACGGTGGAATCAGCCGATCCACTCACAAGAAGTTGGCCATCAGGAGAAAATGCGACCGAATGAACGGCCTGAGTATGGCCGGAAAACGTGTGTTGTTGGCGGCCACTGGAAGGATCCCACAAGTGAACGAGGCGGTCGCTGTTCCCCGTGGCGAGGAGGTGCCCATCCGGGGAATAGGCCACCGCAAACATGATCCCAAATCCACTTTTCATGGCCTTCAGGGTCTGTCCTGTTTTCCAATCCCACAGATAAAGGCTGCCTCCATCTCCAACTGTGGCCAAGGTTTGGCCATCCGGAGAAAAACTGAGAGATCGAATGTTGCCAAAACGAATAGATCG
>JAOUQB010000128.1 GCA_029879555.1 Nitrospirota bacterium
TCATCATAGCGGACCCAATCAGCGTACTCGATTCTGGGTTGGTCGTCAGTGATCGGGAGGGCATCACCCGCATACGTTTCCAGGCCGGAACGGTCCGTCACCCAGGTTGCCAGCAAGGCTTCGGGCGACGCAATGCCGACTTCGCGCAAGGCAGAAGCAAGCTCTGGCTTGGTGAACCGTTCGATGATGCGCGGTACATCGAGATTGACTGCTTCAAGCGATCCAACAAGGAGCATCTCGTGAAGCTCAGTCGTCCATAGCGTGGCATACGGAAAGACATCGAGAAAACTCCGCACCAACGACCTGGTGTCCTCGTCATTCTGAGTCGGGAGCGGTAGCCACTGGGCCACAAGGCCACCCGGGCGCAGTCGAGCACACGCCAATTCGTAAAAGTCTGTTGAATACAAATTCACCACACCCGCTGCGGAAGGCGGCGGCGGTTCGAGCGTGATGAGGTCGTAGCCCTGTTCGTTGCTGAGCAATTCTCGTCGGCCATCGCGCAAGCGGATGTCCAACCCGGGATCCGTGGCCGCGCCAAAATTGCCCTGGAACTGTTCAGCGGCCCGTACGACTTCTGGCAGAAGCTCGGCGACGACACGCTCTTCCAAGCCGGGAAAACGCAGCAAGGCGCCTGACGTGATGCCGGTCCCGAGGCCTATGACCAGCGCCGATTTCGGTTCGCCGTTATGGATGATCAACGGCAGAAGTGCCTGAAGGCGCATATAGCGCAAGGAGGGGAGGGTATCACCGGTGTTGGATACGCCCTGGATAAACAAGCGACGAAATTGTTTGTGTCCCGCAAACTGTTCGAGAACTGCAATCGTCCCACCCTTCCCTTCTTCGTAGAAAACCACGGTGCCTCCGCCGCGGGTGCTGGCCAGCAAGCCGGCCAACCGGTCAGCCGGCGTGAGCAAGGCCGCGCCCACCGCGATAATGGCGATGACAATCGTGCCCCAACGTGCGAAACGAATCCCCGACGTGCCGCGCATCGCCGCCAACAGGCCGAGTAACGCAGCGATGATGGCCAGAAGGGCCAGGGTCTTGACCAGGCCGAATCGTGGCACCAACGCAAACCCGGTGATCACCGTGCCAACAATTCCGCCGAATGTGTTTAGCGCCACCACCTTGCCGATATCGCGTCCGACATGCCCGGAATCAACGATCAATGTTAACGCCGCAGGAAACGCGGCACCCAGTAGCATCGTGGGAAGAAAGACTATAGACAGTGCCGCGATAGCAAAGCGGGCGCACATTCCGGCCAGCCTGCTTTCCGTCAGCCCATAGGCCGCATCTTCTCCGATGGACTGCAGTGCGGGTAGCCATGGTCCAAGCAGGGATATCTCAAGCAATGCCATCATGCCGGCTGCGGCAATCAACAGGCCAAGCATGCCCCAGGGATCACGAATGCGGTCGGCCCAACGTGCGAACAGGGCCGCACCAAACGCCAGGCCGCCGAGGTAGGTCGCCAACATCACGGAGAAGGCATAACTGCGAGTACTCATGAACTGCACGAGCGATTGCGACCAGATCACTTCATATCCAAGCGCCAGCCCTCCGGCAACCGCATAGAAAAGAATAGCGACCGTGGCCGATTTCGCCAGCGGTACAGGATTCGTTTGTTGTACGACTTTGGTTTGGCTTGGTGCAAAACGATCGAGCCAAAATCCGCCAGCTGCGGCGAACATGCCGATACCTGCGGCCAGCAATGCCGAGCCCTGAATGCCAAGTGTGGGGATGAGCAAGAATGAGGAAACCAATGCACCGATGATCGCACCAGCGGTATTGGCGGCATACATCCATCCACCTCCCTCGCCGATACGGTCTCCAGTGAGCCGGAGAGAACGAACCATCGCAGGCAAGGTGCCGCCCATCAGGAATGGCCCCACGCCGACCATCAGAAATATGAACCCCCAGGCGAGCACACCGCTCTGCTCTTCAAGTGTTACGAAAAGGGGTGCCGTATGGGAGAGCGCGATGGTCACCAGAACACCGATCAGGGCGACTCCCATCTCCAGCGCCGCATATACACGCAGCGGCCTTGTGACTTGGTCCACCCAACGCCCCAACAATAGTCCGCCCAAAGCCAGTCCGGCAAAGAAGGCACTGACGCCGGTGGTGACCGCATAGACGTCCACCCCGACGATGAGTGTCAGCTGCTTGATCCAGAGCACCTGATAGATGAGTGCTGCGGTGCCGGATACGATCAGTAACAGCACGCGCCACAACACACCATCCGTTTCGTTGGGAACAAGAGAAACAGGCTGTGGCATTTTGGCCAGCCGAGAGTCCGATGGCCTCGGTTTTTTCAAGCGTGTGTGTATGGACATGTCAGCTATGAAAATGGGCCGCATCCGTTTGTCACGGATGCGGCCCATAAGTTAGCTAACGTTCAACGTCAGCGCGCAATTACTTGCCGCCGGTTTGTGCCGACTTCATCGTCTCCAACACTTGATCGAGCGAGAAGCTGCCGACTTTCTGGCTCGGTGGGAATTCCTTGAACGTGCTCAGGAATTTTCCGACGTATTGTTGCGCCGGCACCAGCAGGAAGACACGGTCAATCATCCAGTGTTTATAATCCATGGCGATATGATCGGCCTCCTCGAATGGGTCGGTGCGGAGGTTGAAAATCTTGGGTAAGCGAAGTGACACAAATGGTTCGCCCCAGACATCGAACCCATGCGCACGTTGCTCCTGGAACACAATCTTCCATTGGTCATAGCGCAACGCTACCAGTGAGCCGTCGTCGTTCCAGTAGAAAAACTCGTGACGCGGGGACGCACCTTTTCCAGCAAGTGTGTCGGTGATGTTGTAGCCGTCCAGGTGGACCTTGAAGGTTTTGTCACCCACCTTCATACCTTTCAGCAATTGTTCCTTCACATCTGGAACTCCCGCAGCCGCCATAATGGTGGGCAGCATGTCCATGTGTGAGAAAATATCGTTGTTGACCGTGCCGGGCTTGATGGTGCCTGGCCACTTGATCAGGGTCGGTACGCGGTATCCGCCTTCCCAGTTCTCGTTTTTCTCACCACGGAAAGGCGAGGTGCCGCCATCGGGCCAGGAGAACTTCTCCGCGCCGTTGTCGGTCGAATACATCACGATCGTATTGTCGTCGAGGCCAAGTTCCTTGAGCTTGTTCAGTAACTGGCCGACATGGGCGTCATGTTCGACCATGCCGTCGGGATAAACGCCGAGGCCGGTCTTGCCCTGGCTTTCCTTCTTGAGGTGCGTAAAGATATGCATACGAGTAGAATTCCACCAGAGGAAAAACGGCTTGTCAGCCTTCTTCGCGCGCTCGAGATATTCCAGTGAGGCGTTGGTGACTTCGTCGTCAATCGTCTTCATGCGTTCAATGTTGAGCGGGCCGGTACTCTCGATTTTCTGGGTGCCGTCCGGGTTAGCCCAGGTGTGAATCACACCGCGCGTGCCGTATTTCTTCTTCAACGCGGGATCCTTGAAGTAGTCGGGATTCTCCGGCTCTTGCTCGGCATTAAGATGATAGAGCGACCCCATGAACTCGTCGAACCCGTGTGCGGTCGGGAGCGTTTCGTCGGCATCACCCAAGTGGTTCTTGCCGAACTGAGCCGTCATATAGCCCTGTGCCTTGAGCAACTGGGCGAGGGTGACATCGCGTGCCTGCAACCCTTCCTTGGCCCCCGGCAAGCCGACCTTGAGGTTGCCGGTGCGGTAGCCGCTCTGCCCGGTGATGAAGGCGGAGCGTCCGGCGGTACAACTCTGTTCACCATACCAGTCAGTGAACAGCGCCCCTTCTTTGGCGATGCTGTCAATATTGGGGGTCTTGTATCCCATCATGCCCTGGTTGTAAGCGCTGACATTGAACCAGCCGACGTCATCGCCCCAAATGACAAGAATATTTGGCTTTTCCCCTGCCTCCGCAAAGCTTGGGATAACCAATAGGGCGAGCAGCCCCAAACACACAAGACGGAGTAACTTCATCGAGATTCTCCTTCGTTTGAGAAAATAGGCCTTTCTTCTGGCTGGTATAGTAAATGTTCGGGTAAAAGCATGCAACCATGGTGGTGAGTCGGCATGTTTAGTGGGTTGCCAAACCCGCAAAAGATGAAAAAATCGCACAAAGAAAGTCTTTCCAAATATTCCATGAAGTATTCCGCCGCTCGTTTCAGCATCCCATGAAATCCCATGAATACGATGAGATGTCTAGCCACCGGTACCGTCAAAATCTCACTTAGATTCCGTTTCCCTCGCCCATCCTTTTTCTTCCAAACATCGTTCAACATCGCGATGTGCCTGTTGATTGGCCGATTGAGTCGCAATGCCTTGACCAACCCCTGGTCTGCCCATAGTGCTTCGGGTGAGGGCGACCCCACTTGGGGACATCAGGATTTGATTATGACAATCGACCTTGTCGGTCTCAAAATCCTCCTGGGTGGCACCTGCCTTCACATACCGGACTTCAGCGCATCCTAATAAGAGCAGATTGCCAACGATAGTCAAGATAATCCAGGATCTCATGTGCTTACCTCCTCTTTTTTGGTAGATGGCCTATTATTTAATAAAACATCTTTGATTGGTTTCCTCATGATGCTGCTGGGTTACTAATAATTTCATGATAAATCTCTTCTAATGAATCTGCACACTAAATCTCCAGTTTTTCCTTTCTCTCTCGATTCTGCCAAAAACCGCTACATTGCCTCTCTATTCCATCAATTGAACCGACTCCAAAAGCTGATGTGCTCCTGGATCGTGAGGCGTCAAAGCCAAGAGGTGCTTGGCAAATTGTAGGGCTTTGGGGCGATTGCCTTCATCCCGATACAGAGAAGCCAGCATTAACACCAATGGCGGATTGTTCGGGTGACGTTGGTAGGTCTCGTTTAATACCCCCAATGCCTGCGTGTTTTTCCCGGCCGAACTTAAGGCCACGGCATACACATATCCGTGCCGTGGGTTGTCAGGTCCGAGTGTGGTAGCCTGCTCGAACATTGCGAGCGCTTCGTCTTTTTTACCATTTCGAACCAATAAAAGGCCAAGCGCATGAAGCACATCGGCATTGTCTGGCACCAGCGTGAGCGCTTTTCGAAGAGTCGCTTCTCCATCCTGCTCTCGATTCTGCAACCGATAGAGGTCTGCCAAGTTCACGAGGGCTGGGAAAAAGTGTTCGTCCTGCTTCAAGGCCATCTGGTAGGCCTCCTCAGCTTCCTTCAACTGCCCACGGTCCATGAAGACTAGTCCGCGATTTAAATGGGCCTCAGGTCTTTCAGCAATGGCCAATTGAGCCTGGAGATAATCGTCAACGGCCTGGTTAAGTTTTTGCCGGCCATCAGGAGATAACGAATCCAATGGGATAGACGCCAGTTGGCGACCGGCTTCAATCCGGACAGCCCGAATCTTATCGGTCAACAGATGCTGCGCCAATACAGATCGATTTTTGGGAGCGATGGTTTCCAGAGCTCTCAACGCGCCTATGCGAACCAAGGGATCTTCATCATGAAGCCCGAGAGTCATGGCCTCCAGGGTGGTCGGGCCTGCATAGTTCCCTAAGAGAGATAGCGCCGAGGCCCGAATGATTCCGGGTTGCGTGTGTTCTTTAACCAGATTCGCGAGTAGTCGATCAGCCTCGGGAGAACCTTTCCTCCCGGCTTCCAATGCTTCCCCGTAATGGGTTCCGTTTCGCCGAGGATCTCCGTATCGTTTTTCTACCTCCCTGGCTGCCCATTGAGCCGTTCGATTTTGGTGGCATTTTGCGCACGCATTGGGAGTGCCCAGTGTCACCGAAAGATCCGGACGCGGAATACGGAGACTGTGATCACGTCTCGGATCGACGACCATATAGGTCTTGGCCGGCATATGGCATTCAACACACTGAGCTCCGGTCGACCCGGAAGGATGGAAATGGTGTGCAGGAGAGTCAAAGGTCTCCGAACGGTGGCATCGAGTGCAAAGGGCGTTGCCGGTGGTGCGTAATTGTAAGCCATGCGGTTCATGGCAATCATGGCAGGTCACCCCCTTTTGAAACATTTTACTTTGGAGGAAAGACCCATAGACATACACTTCCTCATCGATTTGGCCATCGGGATGGTACAATCGTTCTTCGAGTAGCGCAGGCAAATAATGATCCAGAAACGGTTGCCCCGCATGCGCCTTTTCGGAAATAACGCTACGCCGTGAATGACAGCGGGCACACGTATCAATTTCCAAAGAAGAGGGCGTGCCTTTTTGAAGTACTGCCGTATTGGCAGCAGGATTCAGTTGCCATGATTCCTTCTGGAAAGCCGGTAATTGTACGGATAGTCCTTTAGCATTATAGGATCCCGAGGATTTTCCCGCCTCCGAGGCCCTTGCCCAATCCACGTGGTGGGCACCCGGTCCATGGCAGGCCTCACACCCTACATTGAGATCGCTCCAGGTCGTTGTATAGGAATCCTGAGAAACGTCGTAGTGTTTCTGAAGATTTGTCGAATGGCAGTCTGCGCACATGTAATTCCAATTCTGGTTCGGGCCTGTCCAATGTAACGGGTCTGTGCGATTGATGTGTTCATCAGGATACAGGTGGAACCAGCGCTGTCCGCCAGCCTCTTTCGACCGAGTGTCCCAGGCAATGCTGAGTGCCTGAAGTCGGCCTTTCGAAAAAGGGATGAGGTACTGTTGCAAAGGATCAATACCAAATGTATAGGCGACTTTGTATTCATGTAGTTGGCCATCCGAACCATTGGTCTTGACCATGAATGTGTTGTTCACGCGAGAGAAATGAAAGGTCTGATCTCCGTGAGCAAAAGCCTCGTCATTAAAATTCCCCAGCACGGTATTCGGATCGGCTGGTTGCATTGAATAGGCATGGTGAGAGATCTGCCAGGCTTCATATTGG
>JAOUQB010000129.1 GCA_029879555.1 Nitrospirota bacterium
ATCCTCATGCGGCATCGGCGCGTGGTGCGATTCTCAACCCCCTCAACCCAATCCTCCAACACCCATAACAACCGCGACATCATCGCTACCGACCGATCCAAAAACCTGCAAAACCGGCGAATGGTGCTAGCCTCGCCTGCCTTCATAAGGGGTCAGCCTCGATAATAAGCCGCTACGCTAGATTTCGGCGCTGGATTTAAAAATCTGTCCCTTCAGGAAAGGATTACACAGCACCCTACTGGCCGATATACCAGCCGATGCCGTTTCGCTCAAGGAAACTGGTAAAGAGGGTTACGGAATCCGTGAAGATCATCACACCAACCAGAATCAAGAGGCCGCCGCTTACGAAAGAGACTCCACCAAGATAAGTTCGCAGGCTTTTGAAGTACCTCAAAAAGGTATCCATGCCAAAGGCCGTTAAGAAGAAGGGAAGACCGAGTCCAAACGAATACGCTGAGAGTAGCATCACTCCACCAGACATTGATTCAGTCGTACTGGCATACGCCAAAATGGTCCCCAGCACCGGCCCCACACAAGGTGTCCAACCTGCGGCAAACGCCGTCCCGATCAAAAATGAACCCAGATATCCCACGGGGCGGGATTCGAAGTGGACCAGCCGACGTTCGGTCATAAAAAAACTCAGCTTCAAAATCCCTAGGAGATATAACCCAAAGATGATAATCAGAATGCCGCCTACCTTTCTGATGATATCTTGGTATTCATACAGCACCTGTCCTATCAGGCTCGCCGAAGCCCCAAACGCAATAAACACGGTGGAAAACCCTGCAATAAATAAAAGCGCGTTCACCAAAATTGCGGATTTAAACCGCTCCCGCGCTTCCACTTTGGCCAAATTTTCGACGGACAACCCGGTGATATAGGATAAATAGGAAGGCACCAACGGCAGGACACATGGCGAAATAAAGGACAGCAGCCCGGCACTAAACGCCGCAAATAACGAAATTTGGCTAATAGAGTTCATCGCTTACATTCTTTCGGAAGGGGCCTGATACGGCTCTTCAAGCATGTCGCGCATCAGCTTCCGAGCTTCTGGGCTATCCCAGTCTCGGGCTCCAAATACTCGCTGACGGATGATCCCCTGACGATCTATCACATAGGTCATAGGCAAAGTACGAGCGCCATAGACGAGGCCCACCTGATAATCCGAATCATGTAAAATGGGGAAGCTCAACCCCATGGCTTCCTTAAAGGGCCGCGTCACGGCGGCCCCTTGTTGATCGACCGACACCGCTAAAATTTCCAACCCTTGCGAACGAAACGCTTGATACAACGCTTCCATCGCGGGCATTTCCACTTTACAGGGGCCACACCAGGTCGCCCAAAAATTCAAAAACACCACTTTCCCTTGATAGTCAGGTAAGGAATGGACGGTACCATCCAGGTCCATCAATCGAAAGGCAGGAGCTGGCGTATTAATGCCTGGACGGCTATAGGCCACAGTCTGCCCCGACTCCCCTCCGGCGTTTGGCGATTCTGAATATCCGGAATCACACCCCCATAGGGCTGTCACAAGCATCATCACCACCAATACGTATTTTTTTCTCATCATCTTTCCTTTTTTACCGAGGCACAGACATTATGAATGTTTACATTGAACATTCAAGGCATCCAACCAAACCAATCGTAAAAATTCCAATGTTCTGGTCATCATATGATCCTCGGAATTTTATCGTCAATGAAATTTCCTTTATTGAATCCACGACCAACAACCTTGGTGGGTTTTTAAAAATCGCGCAGGAATTTCTAGACAACCTGTGACACAATCTTTAGACTACGCACCGAACCTTCCGAGCCGTTCCACCAACACGCATGAGTGCCATTCAAGTCACCGGTCTTTCAAAAGCCTACGGGTTTTATCGCATTTTTGAGGAGATGTCTTTCTCGATTTCTTCGGGAGCCTGCTTTGCGCTGTTTGGTCCCAATGGCGCGGGGAAAACCACCCTCCTTCGAATCTTGGCCACATTGCAAACGCCTTCTGGTGGACAGTTTACCATCTTTGGGCAAGACGGGGTGGCTGAGAAAGATTCCGTCCGCGCCATCCTAATGTTGATCGCCCATGGATCACATCTCTATGAAGAACTCAGTGCCACCGAAAATTTACAATTTGCTTTAGCGCTTCGGGGACTGAAGCCCGAACCCTCTCATGTAAAACGTGCACTTGACCAAACCGGCATTGGAGCCTATGGCAATCTCAAGATACGCCAATTTTCTGCCGGCATGAAAAAGCGCCTGGCCCTCGCGAAGGCTATTCTGGCGGAGCCAAAGCTCTTATTGCTGGATGAACCCTATAACGCCTTGGATGACGGTGGGGTCGCGATCACCAATCAGCTCATTCAGGATACCATGACAGGCGGCGGGACCGTGATCATGACGACACATGACCGAACCAAAGCCGCTCAGATCGCCACAGAGGGTGCCATTCTCCAAGCGGGACACCTCCAACTCCTTTCTCCGGAACAATTACAGGCCCATGTCCTTTCTTAACACGATTCATTGGGTGGTCTGGAAAGACCTCATCAGCGAATGGCGAACGCGGGAGACCATCTCCTCGATGTTATTTTTCGCGCTCATTGTCATTCTCGTCTTCAGCTTCAGTTTTGCCATGGACCAAGATGCCGCCCGCCAACTCATCGCTGGCATTATCTGGGTTGCATTTACCTTTACAGGCATTATTGGCATTGGTAAATCCTTTACGTCAGAATTACAAAACGATTGCATAGAATCGCTCCAAATGAGCCCCGTTGCCAAGGGAGCCATTTATCTCGGGAAAGTGGTAGCCAATTTCCTCTTTATGTTCGCGGTGGAAATTCTGTTGTTCCCCCTCTTCGTTATCTTTTTTAATTTGGAAGTCGTGGAAGCCATCGGCATACTATTCCTAGTCTTTTTCCTAGCTACATTGGGCTTATCGGCAGTCGGCACACTTTTTTCTGCCTTAACGGTGCAAATTCGGGCCAGGGAAGTCATGCTTCCCGTCTTGTTGTTACCTCTGGCAGTTCCCGTCATGATCGCGGCCGTCGAAGCCACTAGAGGCGCACTGAATGGGGACCCCTATAATTTCTATTCCCAATGGCTGCATCTGCTGGTCATCTTTGACATCATCTTTACCGTCGTCTCATTCTGGCTTTTTGAATTCATTTTAGATTCGTAAAAGACTCCATTCCACATGCACACAGCAGATTTTCTCGTCATCGGGGGAGGCGTGATCGGTCTCAGTATTGCACGCCGGCTCAAACACCTCTACCAAGATTCCTCCGTCATCATTCTTGAAAAAGAATCAGCTTGTGGATTACATGCCAGTGGGCGCAATAGCGGAGTCCTTCATGCGGGATTTTATTACTCCCCAGATAGCTTAAAAGCCCAGCTAACGCGACAGGGCAATGCGCGGCTGCGCGAATATTGTCAAGAGAAAAAAATTGCTATCAATCAGAGTGGAAAACTTGTGGTGGCCAAGGACGAGACTGAGCATCCAGCGATGAATGAGCTCGTCAAAAGAGGGAAAGCCAATAATATTGCCTTACAAGAAATCACCGCGGCGGAGGCCAAGGAAATCGAACCACGGGTTAAAACGTTTGGGCGAGCGTTGTATTCCCCAACTACCGCCACGGTCGATCCGACCGAAGTGGTAGCCGCCATGGTGAAAGACGCACAACAGAAGGGAGTGGCCATTCACTATGACAGCGGATATCGGTCCAGCAAGGGTACTGTTGTACAGTGCGGGAAAGATTCTTTTGAATCTGGGTATATCGTCAATGCTGCAGGGTTATACGCGGATCATATTGCCAGAGATTTTGGGTTTTCTGAGAATTATCGCATCCTCCCATTTAAGGGACTGTATCTCTATTCCAATGAGCCCCCCGGCACAATACGGACAAACATTTATCCGGTTCCCGATTTGAGAAATCCTTTTTTGGGGGTCCATGTGACCGTCACCTCTCAGGGAAAAGCCAAAATTGGGCCCACGGCCATTCCCGCCTTTTGGCGAGAACAATATGAAAGTTTTGGGAATTTTAAGTTTTCAGAACTCGTCGATGTGCTGGTTCGTCAGGCAGGACTGTTCATGTTTTCAGAATTTGATTTTAAACGATTGGCGTTCGAAGAAATCCAAAAGTATTCCCGAACCCATTTAGTTAAGCTCGCCACTTCCTTAATGGAGGGTATTACTCCTGAGCGATACGAGACCTGGGGAAAACCAGGTATTCGCGCCCAATTACTTGATATCAAAAAACGCAAACTTGAAATGGATTTTGTGATTGAAGGTGACTCTCGTTCGATGCATGTCCTGAATGCTGTGTCGCCAGCCTTTACCTGTTCTTTACCGTTTGCCGAATACGTCTGCCAGAAAATTCAGGCTCAACTACGCTAGTCATCCATTTTTCTCGGGCTGCCTTCGGGAGCCCAGATGCCTCAAAACATTCTTGTGCACCTGGGCTCTCGCCACATTACGGCTGAATGACTTGGATAAGTTCCTCTGGTTTCCCCGTATCCAGGTCAATCACCAAAATATTCCCTATACCAGAGGCATAAAACTTCTTCTCCACATGGCCTGGGTCGATAGGAAGAAAATCCCGGGTCACGACACAGGTGCCTGCGCAATTGGCAGCAGGAGCCATTTCCGCCGTTTCGGTGGTCGAAATCACCTCACCCATATCTTCAGCCTCACCCAACGTAAATTCTTGTCGATAGATATCCCCAACCTCAGGATTGGCCTTCATAATAATTCCTGGCTGCGCATCTTCCACGCCTGCCTGCCAGGACCCATCTAAATTATTAAGTTCCCCATTTTCGAAATTTTTCGAAATCTCACCGAAATACCACACATTGCCAAATATATCTTGCGCATACCAATCGATCGTGTCTTCAATTATTTCCCCATTTTCCTCGACCACATCATGAATCACCCTGCAACGAACACCAAGTATTTCCTTCGTTTCGTCTGTCACCGTGACCGTAATCACTTCCTCTCCTGCCTGCAGGACTCGGACAAGTCCGGGAACCAACGGGAAGTGAGGATTAGGAACCGCCGCAGCCGCCTCAGGGCTTAAAAATTGACTGGGGTCGATAGTCGGCCTATAGGCTTCCTTCCCTAGCGATTCACAGATATTGCGCCGTGCCCGTTTTTGTTCTCCACACAAGGCTTGAGCCTCTCGGAGTTCAGCCTTCGCCTCACGAATAGAGTCTCGGGCATCCCGCCTCCCTTCATTATTGAGGCATTTTCCATAGGCAATCCAGAAATTGTCCTTGTTGTCATACCCACAGGCGTTGAATGCCGCGTGTGCCGTATTGGAGCAAATCCTCGGCCCCTGGTGCTCTCGGGAAAATTCTGCTTCGTCTTCGTCGCGATCATTTCCCCGGTCATGGGCCCAGACCGACAATCCGGGGAGCAGAACAACCAAAGACACGAGACTGGGCAGTAACCTGAGAACGACCATCCGAGGTGGTAATGACAGTGGCAAATACAATCCGATCATGATGATTCTCCTCCATACAAAGTGACAGGGTCGCCCATTCATTTTTCTAGCAGATGGTACAAATCCCACCTCATCAGAAGCTGACCAGACTATTACCAGTATGTAATGTAGGAAGGGCTCGAAAACGGCCTAATAGACAGGGGAACTAACGAAAAAGACAAGGCGACGGTTCGTCTGTACAACAATACTTTGCGAACGGGAAAACCCATGTTTCGGCATTGTGCTGTTCATAGCGATTCTCTCATAGGGCGGGGAGTTCTTTGAACCTTGTAGCTTGCCACTCATTGAAGATCCAACGGGTACCTCAAACTACACGAGTTACCCCTGTGGACAATCAACATCCCCACCTGACAAAGACAGGGAGGGTGAGCGGTATCTCTGCGAAATCTACAAGGCCTCGCACCGCCACAATCCATCAAGCATAGAACCCAACGACCCTCCGCGCCCTATATGCCAAATAATCGCACGTTGAAAAGCGGCGCTTCACAAAAGGCAGGAATGCCCCCGAGCGAGCGGCCCAAGAATTGTCGTTGCTTTCTCTTTGATTAGATCCCAACTTGAAGAAGCTTCTGACGAAGAACCCGGAGGGTATCACGGAGCTTGGCGGCTCGCTCAAATTCCAGAGCCTTGGCCGCCGCCTTCATTTCATTTTCTAACGCCACAATTCGTTTTTCGACATCCCCTTCGCTGGCATAAACTTCTTCAGCTTCTGCCGCAACCGACAGGTCAACATAATCGGCTTCAGCTAATTGATATTCAAGATCGTGAATTCGCTTTTGGATAGACTGTGGCGTAATGCCATGCTCCTTATTATAAGCCAATTGAATGGTGCGCCGTCGGCCGGTTTCTTCAAGCGTCATCTGCATGGACTTGGTGACAGTATCCCCATAGAGAATCACCGTGCCATCACTGTGACGCGCTGCACGACCCGCGGTTTGCACTAACGCTCGATAGCCACGCAAAAATCCTTCTTTGTCGGCATCCAGCACCGCCACTAAACTCACCTCGGGAAGATCCAACCCTTCGCGCAACAGATTAATACCGACCAACACATCGAACACGCCTTTACGCAAATCCCGGATGATATCCGCCCGCTCTAAGGTTTTAATATCCGAATGCAGGTACCGCACTTTGAGGCCTTGCTCGTAATAATATTCGGTCAAATCTTCCGCCATGCGCTTCGTCAATGTGGTCACCAAGATCCGCTGCCCAGTGGCCACTCGCTTCCGAATTTCTCCGAGCAAATGCTCCACTTGTCCTTTAGCAGGCTTTACCTCCATCACTGGATCGATCAACCCCGTCGGCCGAATAATTTGCTCCACCGGATTGGAC
>JAOUQB010000130.1 GCA_029879555.1 Nitrospirota bacterium
GGGCAGCATGTAATTGACACTTGTAGTTCAATAAGTTGTTGGCCGTCACATACGTGAGATCGCTCATAGGAATACCAATATATTTGGTTTCCCCTGGCGCCAAAGTAATTTTAATGTGCATCGATGTTGGACCCGCAAACGCAGAATCTGCGGAAAGATCAAAGCCATGCTCTTTGTCCATGTTATTCGTGACTTTGAGCAAAACCGGCCTTCCTGCTCTTCCGCCTGTTGCACCAGAAACCAGGTTAAGGATAGATGTTGGTGGATACCACACCTTTTTTCCACCGATTTCCATTGCATTCAACTCAAGATCAACGTCGAGAGCTTTAAATGCTTGCCCTACAACAGAACCGGTTTCTAAATCACCGATTTCCACGCCACCTGATTGTAACGCCCATGCTGATGATGAACCCGCCGCAATTAACACCGCACTTAAAAGGACGGATAGAAGCACTTTGTGCATCGCCTACCTCCTCATGAGAAGCTTGTTGATAATGAAGAATTTACCTAAAAACGAAAGCCATTTTTCTAATTAATTATTTTCAATCGATCCGAAAGAGGTGTTGGTTATAGCATATGACAATCAGTGACGCAAGAAAGTTTTTAGCTGATTGCTAGCTCGTAATATGAAATTCTCTGAAATTCCTATAAATGCTGATCATTGCCCACAAGAAGGACGCTTGACCTAGGTTATTCTCACTAGTTTTGATTTCGTATTTTCTGCATAAAAAAGACAGACAATCATTTGACCCAGCCTTCTCAATTTTGGCCCACCCCAATGAACGTAGTGTGACAAGCCTTTTCCATCAAGCCTTCACAAACATATTGTGTTCTCGCTCCCAGCCAATCGATGATTCACCGCCATGGCCGGGAATCACCAATGTATTTTCATTCAAAGAATACAAGCGTTCTCGAATTGATTGAATGATCGCTTGACCATCTCCACCCCAAAGGTCTGTACGACCAATTCCTCCTCGAAACAGCGTGTCTCCTGAAAAAAGCAATCCTTGATTTTCAAAATAAAAGCACGCCGAACCCGGAGTATGTCCAGGCGTATGCAGAACTGTGGCCGTATACGGCCCAATGATCATCTCCTCTTCATCCTGAATCCATTGGTCCGGAGGAGGAGCGGGAACATAGGGAACGCCAAATAATTGGCATTGGAGCTCAAGCATGTCCCAAAGATCTTGGTCCTTGGGATGAAGGCAAAGCGGCGCTCCAGTGGCCGCCTTGATATACCCCGATGCCAGAAAGTGATCGAAATGAGCATGGGTATGCAAAATGGCACAGACAGTGAGGCCAAAGGAGTCAATGTCATCAAGAATGTGTTCCGGGTTCCCACCGGGATCAACCACTACCGCCAGCTTTGTCTCCGCATCTCCCACAATAGAGCAATTGCAGGAAAGGGGAGGAACGGGAAAAGTCTTTCGGATCAATGTCGGCATGTATCACTCCTTCGCAATAGGCTTCTGTCCTGTACCAAAGCGAAGCATACCGCCTCACTCATTGAAATAACAGACGATTAAGCATAGACTACCTAATAAAAGGTACCCATTTGCTATTCTCCTCAAAAATTGAATCCTTGCTCACAGCGCTGACTCGGTAGCTATGCCAGAATTACGGCATTATCCAATTTCACCACAGATTCCTACGATGCGGAGATTTCTGATTAGAGTGGCTTTCGTAGTCGGAACTGGGATTTGTTCTCTCCTGCTTACCGCCTGTCCTCAAGACCAATCGGCCCTTCAAGGCGAAAACCTTCAGTTAAAAAAACAAGCCGAGAAATTGGAGTCAGTTATTCAATCTCTTCAGGAAGGCAACAAAGTTTTACAACAACAAATCGACCGCTTGAATCAAGAAAGTAGGGAGGCAGAAGCCTCATCCAAAACCAAATTACAAGAAGCCCAAAGCCAGATTACTCAACTGACCAATACCCTCACGAATACCCCGAAGAAAGACGTGGCGACCATTCAATCATTAGAACAGCAGAATACCAAACTTCAAAAAGATGCCCAATGGCTGCGTAGTCAACGAGATCTCATGCGGAAATCCCTGGTCATCCAACAAATTGGCGGACAAACCCATGAACTGCCTTTCACATATTCTGCCGTCTCGGCCATCATGGAAGATGCCTTAACAAAAAATGGCTACACGGTTCTCACCACCATGCAAACGGACCAAAAGGCTATTTATATTACGGATCGAAAAACGTCGCTTCCGCCTTCCTTGGAACTCTCTGGATTTCGCAATCAATACCTGGCTATGATCGAAAAGGGACCGGCCGACCACACCACGATTTGGGTTCGAGCGGAATTCGAAAAAATTTCTAGAAACGGGAATATGTTTGCAGCACCTCAAGCTGAGTTAGCCGACATAGAGTTGCGGCTCATTCAAGAAATTCATCAAACTCTGGCCAGTGGACATGCGGACCACGCCAAGTAATCCTAAATTGGCAAACAGGATTTGCAGAGAATTTTAAACGAGGGAAGAAGACGAGAAGGCTTGGAGATAAACCAGCCAATTCAGAAAGAAAGGAATTAATGAGTTCGTAGCGATTGCCCTGTTTGCAAATACCGGTGAACGCCTTGCGCTGCTTTCCGGCCTTCCGCAATAGCCCACACAATAAGCGAAGCCCCACGCTTCGTGTCCCCTGAAGCAAACACCCCATCAATATTGGTCATAAAGTGTTCGTCAACCGCCACATTCCCTCGAGGATCATAGTCCAACCCGAGTGAATCCAAGAGGCCGTTTTTCACCGGGCCAACAAAGCCCATGGCCAACAAGACTAAGTCCGCTTCCATCTCAATCTCAGAACCGGGAACGGGAAGAATTTTCCCTTCTTTTAATTCCACTCGATTCGCATGCAGCTTTTCCACGTACCCATGAGCGCCAGTGAATTTAGATGTAGAAATGCTCCACTCGCGGTCGCACCCTTCTTCGTGAGCATGGGACGTTCGCAGCCTCATCGGCCATAATGGCCATGGTGTAGAACCAGCTCTCGTTGGTGGAGGCTCTGGCAATAGCTCAAATTGATGCGCTTCAAGACAGCCTTGACGATGCGCGGTACCCAAACAATCTGATCCAGTATCGCCACCACCAATCACCACGACACGTTTGCCTTTAGCAGAAATTTCTTCTCCTTGGATGGTATCACCTGCCACACGCTTATTTTGTTGGGTGAGATAATCCATGGCCAAATGAACGCCCTTGAGATCTCGGCCAGGTACGGGAAGCTCTCGCGGCTGTTCAGCACCCATGGCTAACAAGACCGCATCATACTCACGACGCAATTTCCCTAAATCCGTATCGACGCCCACACAGACGCTCGTTTCAAAAGTCACACCTTCTTTGCGCATCTGATCCAACCGACGGTCTAAGACCCACTTTTCCATCTTAAAATCGGGGATGCCATAGCGAAGAAGACCCCCGATTCGATCAGCTTTTTCCAAGACCGTCACTTGATGCCCGACACGTGCCAATTGTTGCGCCGCCGCTAACCCAGCAGGACCGGAACCCACAACCGCCACTCGCTTCCCAGTCGATACCACCGGCAAGATCGGCTCAACCCAGCCTTCCTCAAATCCTTTATCAATAATGTTCCATTCAATGACACGAATCGAAACCGGATCGCTATTAATCCCCAAGACGCAGGCCGACTCACAGGGAGCTGGGCATAAGCGACCGGTAAATTCCGGAAAATTATTCGTCGTATGTAATGCCTTGAGGGCATCTTTCCAACGGCCACGATGGACCAAATCATTCCATTCAGGAATCAAATTGACGACGGGACACCCGCTCGAACTTTGGCAAAATGGAACCCCACAGTCCATACACCGGGCGCCCTGCACTTTGAGTTTTTCATCCTCAAACGGGTTGTAGAGTTCTTTATAATCCTTGACGCGAAGCTCCACCGGACGTCGTTGTGGCCCTTCACGGGTAAATTTTAAAAACCCTCGAGGATCAGCCACGGTTCTCACCCTCCCCACGTTCACGTCTTGCCTGTTCTTTAGCAAAAGCTGCCCGTCGCTCTTGGAGTACCCGCTTATAGTCTCTGGGCATTACTTTCACAAATTTGGGCAACATCGCATCCCACGCATCCAATACGCGCTTGCCATTTTCACTTTTGGTATAGCGAAAATGCGCTTCAATCATCGTACGCAGGGTGTGAATATCTTCAGCTGCCTCAACCACTTCCCGTTCTACCATTCCCATATTACATCGCTCGGGAAAGGTTCCGTCTTCATCCAAAACATAGGCTTCCCCACCAGACATCCCTGCCGCGAAGTTTCGACCGGTTTTTCCCAGGATCACCACCACGCCGCCCGTCATATATTCACACCCATGGTCCCCCGTTCCATCAATCACCACACGAGCTCCACTATTGCGAACCGCAAAACGCTCCCCAGCGGTTCCATAGAAATAGCCCTCACCAGCTGTTGCCCCATAGAGAGCCGTATTTCCTATGAGGATGGTTTCTTCAGGCGAATAGGTCACATTGGGTGGAGGCACCACGATGATTTTTCCACCCGACAAACCCTTGCCTAAATAATCATTCGATTCGCCTTCAAGGGTCAGGGTAATGCCTTTCGAGATAAACGCGCCAAACGATTGGCCGGCTGATCCGGTAAATTTAATGCGGATCGTATCAGGGGGAAGGCCTTCTGGCCCGTATCGTCGGGCAATGTAGCTGGACAACACCGTGCCGGTGGTCCGGTTCAAATTACGAATGGGCAATTCCAAGGATACCGGTTCGCCTCGTTCAATCGCTGGCTGGCATCGTTCGACCAATTGATTATCTAAGATGTTGGTAAGACCATGGTCTTGGGCTTGAACCCAAGAGGTCGCGACCTCTGGACCGACATCAGGCTTGGTTAACAACAGAGATAGATCGAGGCCTTTGGCCTTCCAATGATCTACCGCATGTTGAACTTTCAGTTTGTCCACTCGGCCAATCATTTCTCGCATCGTGCGAAATCCCAATTGGGCCATGAGACCACGAATCTCTTCCGCGACAAACATAAAGAAGTTCACGACATGATCAGGATTGCCAGCAAATCGTTTGCGCAATTCAGGGTCCTGCGTCGCCACGCCAACCGGACAGGTATTCAAATGACACTTACGCATCATGATGCATCCTTCAACGATCAACGGGGCTGTGGAAAAACCAAATTCCTCCGCACCTAAAAGTGTCGCGATCACCACATCCCGGCCCGTCTTGAGTTGGCCATCTGTCTCCACCCGAATACGTCCTCGCAAATCATTCAACACGAGCGTCTGATGGGTTTCTGCCAACCCTAATTCCCAAGGAATACCCGCATATTTAATCGATGAAAGCGGTGATGCCCCTGTCCCCCCGGAATCCCCGCTAATCAACACTTTATCGGCATGCGCTTTGGAGACGCCCGCGGCCACGGTCCCGACACCCACTTCGGAAACTAGCTTGACGGAAACAGCGGCCTCCGGATTGGAATTCTTCAGGTCAAAAATCAACTGAGCTAAGTCTTCAATAGAATAAATGTCATGATGAGGCGGCGGAGAAATAAGCTGTACGCCTGGAGTCGAGTACCGAAGCTTGGCAATGCCTTCATCAACCTTATGACCGGGGAGCTGTCCACCTTCACCAGGTTTGGCACCCTGCGCCATTTTTATTTGTAATTCCTTGGCATTGACCAGATAATGCGCGGTGACCCCAAACCGACCAGACGCCACTTGCTTAATATAGGAATTCTTCGAATCGCCATTCGGCATAGGAATAAATCGCTCAGGGTCCTCACCTCCTTCGCCGGTATTGCTCTTGGCACCTAAGCGATTCATCGCAATCGCTAATGTTTCGTGGGCTTCTTGGCTAATAGCCCCAAATGACATAGCCCCCGTCGTAAACCGCTTGACGATTTCACTCGCTGGCTCGACTTCATTTAAAGGAAGAGGCTCGGGAAGAAATTTAAAATCGAACAAGCCTCGAATATTAGAACGCTGCTTCTGCTCATCATTCACTAAGGCCGCATATTCCCCATACAATTTGGCATTATTCGTATGAGTCGCATGCTGCAATTTAAATATTGTTTCAGGATTCCAATTATGATGTTCACCCTGAATGCGATAATGGATTTCACCACCGAAATCGAGCTGACGAATAGGAACGGGTTGGTACGCCAACGTATGTCGACGCAAGGTTTCCTCTCCAAGCTCACGGATCCCGATTCCCTCAATTCGAGAGGCGGTCCCCGTAAAATACCGCTCAATCAAATCAGTTCCCAGACCAATGGCTTCAAAAATTTGTGCGCCGCAATACGATTGCAACGTCGAAATGCCCATCTTCGAAAATATTTTCAAGAGCCCTTTATTCACCGATTTGATAAATCGTGATTCGGCCGTTGCCGCATCGACCGTTTCGGGGAAGAACCCTTCACGCTCCATATCGACAAGAGACTCCACGACCAGATATGGGTTAATGGCCCCAGCGCCATACCCAATGAGACACGCAAAATGATGAACGTCTCTTGGTTCACCGGTTTCTAAAATCAATCCGACTTCCGTCCTGGTCTCTTCCCGGACCAAATGGTGATGCACGGCAGCCACACCTAACATACTTGGGATGGGCGCCCATTCAGCATTCACGCCCCGATCACTCAAAATCAAAAACTTTTCACCGTCTTTAATCGCCTTTGAGGCTTGCTGACAGAGTTGTTCAACGGCGGCAGCCAAACCATCAGGACCTTCCGCAACCTTAAAGAGCAACGACAGAGTCTTACTTTTGAAATTCGGATCCCCGATCATACGGATTTTTTGCAGATCGA
>JAOUQB010000131.1 GCA_029879555.1 Nitrospirota bacterium
ACATTGTTACAAGTGGAGTTGTTTTGGCTTTGTACCCGTCGCTATCAAGGTTTTTATGCGTCTCTTGGGTTTTCGGATAAGGAACAGACTGGTATGGTATGGGATCGTCGGAAGCAATCCCCCCTTTCCTGAACTGTCGGAGCACATCTTGCCGTCTTTCCCTCATCTTTCTGGCGTCATAAGACTACGAATTGGAATTCTTCGATGATTGTCATTGGGCTGATGTCCGGGACGTCGGCGGATGGAGTGGATGCCGCCGTGGTGGACATTGTCGGAACCGGCCATCGGTTAGGCATCAAGTTGCTCGGACATTATGGTCGTTCGTACCCCCCTCAATTGCGGCAGCGTATTTTACAGGCGGCAGAACGTGGAACAGTGGCAGAGATCTGTCATCTTCATACCGTGTTGGGAGAGGTGTTTGGGAAGACGGTACTTGCCACTATTAAGCAGTGTGGGGTGCCACCCAAACAGGTGAAATTGATTGGGTCCCATGGCCAAACTGTTCACCATCTACCCGATCCAATCACGGAACGGGGCGTGGGACGTATTCGCTCGACCTTCCAAATTGGGAATCCAGCGGTCATTGCCGAACGCACAGGTATCCCCACGGTTTCTGACTTTCGTGCACGCGATATGGCTGCCGGTGGAGAAGGAGCGCCGCTTGTTCCCTATACGCACTTTCTGGTTTTTCGACAAAAGACGGCTGTTCGTTGGGTAGTCAATCTTGGCGGGATTGCCAATGTGACGACGCTTCCTCATGGAGAGGAATTGGCTGCAGTGCAGGCATTTGATACGGGGCCGTGTAATATGTTGTTGGATGCGCTGGTTACCCTCCACACACAAGGTCAAATGACGATGGATCGTGGAGGACGGTTGGCGCAACGAGGGACGGTTCATTCGGGATTATTACGATGGTTGTTGGCCCATCCCTATCTGCAGCGTCATCCTCCCAAGTCTACGGGGCGTGAACTTTTTGGGGAAGCGTATGTGCAAAAGGTTTTGGCCCAGGCTCGACGTCGACATCTTTCCCTCAATGACCTTTTAGCAACCGGCTGTCAGTTTATTGCCCGCACGATTCGAGATGCTCAGCATTGGATAAACACTGTTCCCGGTGACGTGGTGTGTGGCGGTGGGGGCGTTCGCAATGCCTATCTCATGGCAGAACTTCAACAAATCTTTGCTCCTATTCCAGTACGAACTATGGATGAATGCGGGTCGTCCAGTCAGGCCTTCGAGGCCGAGGCCTTTGCGGTGCTGGCCTATCAAACGGTTCACGGGGTCTGTGCGAATGTCCCAAGCGTCACTGGTGCTAAGCATCCTGTGATCTTAGGGTCCGTGACGCCTGGCTCTCAGGGCTTTTCCAAAATTTGGGATAAATGATTCTGGCTAGTTTTTCCTCCCCCAATAACTAATGGATGGTCTCATGCCAACTAATGGATTATCCATTCTTCTCTTAGTCGCGTTACTCCTAGGGGTCGTGTTTCTGTTGCAATGGGTGTGGCGTCGACCCTTACCCAAGGAAGCTGTTTCGGAATTGCCCCCTGACTCTCGGGAGAGTGAGGTGACCGTACGATCGATAATGACGCCTGAAGAAGCCACCTTGTTCAACCTGATTCGATTGGCGGCCCAAGAGTATTTCTTGGTCTTAGTGAAATTGCCGGTTTTGCAGGTCGTTTCCGTGGTGGACCACGATGAAGAAGCCCGAAAGGCACTCATGCGAACGATTCAACCCTTCCGATTGGATGTTGTGCTGGTTCATCCCGGCACGCTTCAAACGGTGACGGTCGTGCATTTCCAAGCAAATGAACCAGAAGGGAAAAGCCCAGAGAAACGAAATCAGGTCGTTGAGACGGTGTTGAACGCTGCCGGGATTAAGGTGGTAAGGCTTCAGCTAGGTCAAAGCTATTCAGTTGGACAGGTAGTCGCGATGTTGGGGTTAGCTGAAGAGGAATGAGATTCCGCCCCTGACACTTTCAGGGTTAGCGCGTAATGATGGGAAGCATGGATTGGAAACTCGTGACCCCTGCTGTAATGATCGCGTTTGAATCAGTATCTAGGTTCTGAATAGGGATACACCGCGCAATCTTAAAAAACGTTCGGCGGTCCAGTGCGGCAGCGATTTCTGACCGGCGATGATGTGTGATATCCAAGGTGAACCCTGGTCCGGATTTCCATTCCCATAATGAAGAACTGAGACAGAGGGAAAGTTGGCGATCCGATACTTCTGCGTAACGGTTGAAGAGATTGAGGCGGTATTGTTTGACCAAGGGGCCTTCGACGATCAGGGCGAAGACGAGATGATGCCCCCACCAGCAGAGGGAGCGAAATGCGAGCTTGTCTTGGCGAGTGTAATATCGAGGAAAATCTAAATATTGGTAGGGGCAGGATTCCAGGTGTTCGCCTTTGACGAATTGAAAGACCTCAGGATCAAACCCCTTCGGAGCGATGAGCTGACGATCCACCAACTCCGGTTGTAGGGCCACGTGGAGTTGCTCCAAGGTCCGTTTCAGCTTGAGCGAAATGGCTGCCTTTTTGAGGAAGAAGTCATGATCAGCAAAGACGCGCCATTCATCTGCGGTGAGGGAATTGTTGGTATTCATGGGATGTATGAAAGCAGAGGGTGGTGGTGAGAACGAGACAAGGTGTTATTCCTCTGGCCTGATGGCTCTGATGTATATCTGGAAGCCACAACTCTTATGAAAATTGCGACATATAACGTGAACTCTCTTCGAAAGCGAATTGATATTGTGCATCCCTGGTTGCGTCGCCATAAGCCTGATGTCCTATGTCTTCAGGAGACCAAGGTCCAAGACCAGGATTTCCCCCTGGAGGTCTTTGCGGATTTGCCGTATGTCATCAATTATTGCGGACAAAAGTCTTACAATGGCGTGGCGATTTTTAGTCGAGTTGAGCCGGAGGACGTGGCCTTTGGTTTCCAGGATGGGGAAGCACAGGAAGATCCGACTCGTCTTGCACGAGTCGTCATTCAAGGTATTCCCATCATCAATACTTACATCCCGCAAGGCTATGCGCTTGATTCCCCAAAGTATGTCTATAAGCTGGAATGGTTTCAGCGCTTGAAACGATATTTTTCACGCCATCTTTCAAGCGGAAAGCCTGCCATCTGGTGTGGGGATATGAATGTCGCGCCTGAACCCATTGATGTTCATCATCCCGAAAAACATCTCAAGCATGTATGTTTTCATGAAGATGCGAGACAGGCGTATCAGAATACAGTGTCTTGGGGATTCGTGGATGTCTTCCGCCATCATTATCCGCGTCGGCAGCAATTTACATTTTGGGATTACCGACGCCCAGATGCGTTGGAAGCCAATCGTGGATGGCGCATTGATCACATGATGGTGACGCCATCACTCCTGCCGCATGCTCACACAATCAAAGTCGATGTGAATGCACGAAAGTCCGAACAACCATCGGACCATACCATACTTTGGGCAGATTTTTCCGTGTAACCTGCTCATAACTATCAGCGGTGTTTATTCCCTAGAATGGAGTTTAAGTCTGGAAGGAGAAGGTGCGCGGAAGCTTGCGCACCTCATCAATCATGCTTACCGATTGCCTTATTTCTTATCCTTTGGCAGGTTTTCGAGTGGGATAAAGACGGCACAGGCGACTACGGTGGTCCATAAATTGGGTTTGCCAATGGCTGATTGGGTAATGTTTTGTGTGCGAACAATATCTCCCCCCATTTTGAAGACTTGCTTGCGTTCGTTCCACGCCACATTCGGGTCGAATTTAATGCCGAGAGTCGTGGCCAGCATTTGCGCCGCTAAGTCCTCCGTATATTCGCCAGCTTCTTCGTCGGTTTCTCCATAGGCATGGTGTTCTGATAAATAGCCATAATTATATTTTCGGCCAGAAGGAACGGCCACACCGACGGAGGATGAAATGAGCCGGTTCCGTTCATTGGTGTCAGTCCGAGCCATGACGCAATAGGTGATTTCTCCGGGATTGAGCAATTTTTCTCCCCGTTTACGGGGAATGATTTTGCAGTCGGGCGGAAGAATGGACGACACGCTGACCAAATTACAGTAAGCAATACCCGCACTGCGCAACGCTTCTTCAAAGGAGGTGAGTTTTTCTTTGTGAATACCCACACCCTTGGTGAGGAACATATGTGTTGGGACCATCGTGACTCCTTTGTTTGCGTGGTTAGTCGCGGGGACAATATGTCGGAGGTGGGCTAGATGGTGACCTCAAGCGAGGCCCTCCTGGCTTCTCCACATTCGAAGGCCATTTTTAACAAGAGTGGGATGAAAGGCGCAAGGCCAGGAAAGAAAATCCTGGAAGAGAGAAAATATCAGGAGGGAGATTTAACGATCAGTAACTTGGGTTCGGTCAATTCCTGGATGACATACCGAACGCCTTCCCGTCCTAGTCCAGAATCTTTGATCCCCCCATACGGCATATGGTCAGCTCGAAAGGTGGGAATCTCATTGACCAAGACGGCCCCTACTTCTAGGCTGGCATACGCTTGATAGATGGCATCGATATTTTTGGTAAAAATCCCGGCTTGCAATCCAAAGGGGGAGTCATTCATCAGATCCAAGGCCTCTTGCAGCTTGGTGTAGGGACTGATGGTGACGACAGGCCCGAAAATTTCTTCGCAGCAGACTTTCATCGTTCCGCTAACATGTGTGAGGACCGTGGCTTCCATCACTGACCCATGACGACGGCCTCCAGTGTGAAGGTGCGCACCCAGAGTCACCGCTTCCTGAATCCATGCTTCAACACGCATGGCAGCTTGTTCATTGATTAACGGCCCCACCACGGTGGTCTCTAAAGCAGGATCACCCATGGGCAAGGTTCGAACTTTGTCCACGTACGATTGCAAAAAACGGTCATAGTGTGATTGGTGAACAAAAATCCTTTGCACGGAAATACAGGTTTGTCCGGCATAGCCGAACCCGCCAGCCACGCAGCGCGCTACCGCTGTATCAAGATTCGCGTCCGGTTCGATAATGACACCGGCGTTGCCGCCTAATTCCAATAAGACGCGTTTGTGCCCGGCTTTCCTCTTTAACATCCAGCCAATGTTTACTGAACCGGTAAAGCTTAAAGCCTGAAAGACGGGGTGCTCGACCATGCGTTCTGCCAATACGTTGGAGCATGGGAGAATCGTGAGGGCGGTTGGTGGCAGGTCGGTGGTTAAAAAGACCTCACCCAAGAGGAGGGAAGTGAGGGGCGTTTGAGGTGCCGGTTTCAATACGATGGGATTTCCGGCAGCCAAGCAAGGCGCGACTTTGTGAGCCACGAGGTTCAAGGGAAAATTGAAGGGGGTAATCCCGAGCACAGGGCCTAGGGGAAAACGCCTGACGGTGGCGGTGTATGGTTCGCCTCCAGGCGTGAGGTCCATGGGAATAGTTTCCCCGGGAATGCGTGTGCTTTCTTCGGCCGCAAGGCGAAATGTGTGAATGCCACGGTCTATTTCTCGACGAGCGTCGGTGAGCGGTTTGCCGGCTTCCTGGCTCAGGGTGCGAGAAAATTCATCATGTCGAGCGGCGATGCCACCCGCAATTCCTGACAGCGCTCGTGCTTTGACATGTGCGGGGACAGCTGCCAGATCTGATGCGGCCTGTTTCATGGACGCGATGGCCTGATCGATGTGCTGGGATTCGGCCTGGCATACCACGGCCAGAAGATCGTCAGAATAGGGGCTCCGCACGGATTCGAGGGAGGAGGTATGGACCCATTGACCATTGAGTAAAAACGGTTTGGCCGTGTTTGCGGTCATGGAGATGAAATGCCTTGGGGATTCGTATGGGTGGCGTTACTCTACCGGGTGGTCCACATTGGGGGTTTCGCCCTGAGTAGGAGGGGCGGGCCATTGTTCGGCTTTTCGAATGAGTGCTTCTGTGCCCCAATCTTTGATGGCCTCCAAATTGAAGGGTTCAAAGGTTCCAATGGCTCCGCATCCAGGACAGCCGTCGACTGGAACTTTGGCCTGGAACACTTCCTCTAAACAGGTTAGACATACGAAGAGGTTGGGCTCCCCTTCCTGACATTCCACCGGCCAAAATGACAATGATTCAGTCATGAATATTTCCTGCAAGGTTAAGACATTGAATGACGAACGGTTGTTGACATCACGACCAATGTACCCTGATTCATATAATAAGATCAATGAGAGCTTTGTCGATACCTTCGGGGGGGAGATTGGGCGCTGACGTCAGATTAGGAGGATGCGGGGGCTGTAGGGTTCGCGGATGATTGAAGATTCAAGAGCTTGTCGATTTCTTCTTTGAAGGTTTCGTAAGGGAAGGCGCCAGGAATCACGATCAGGTTGGGATTGTCTGGCACGTTGGTGGGGAAAATGACAAATGCCGGAGTCCCACGAATGCCTAAAGTGCCTGCGTCCTTCAGATCTTTTTCGATGTCAGGAAAATATTTATGGGTCTCCAGGCATTGCGAAAATTGCCCTTCCTTTAATTTGAGCTCGGTAGCCATTTGCTTCAGGTTTTCAGGGCTAAATTGGCCATCACTGTTAAACAGGCGGTCATGCATGGGCCAATAGGCGTGTTGCTCTCCGGCGCACCGGGCGGCATCGGCGGCCCGAAGGGGGCTGCCTAAGCCACGCGGGAAGTCCCGATAGATGAAGCGGACTTTTCCGGTTTCAATGTATTCCGATAATAACTTTGGAAATGTTTCATGAAAAAATTTTTGGCAAAAATGACAGGTAAAATCGGAATATTCCACCAAGGTAATCGGGGCCTTCGGGTCGCCCCGTACCACATCGTCATCTTGGATCAAGAACTCAGGGGCCTTGG
>JAOUQB010000132.1 GCA_029879555.1 Nitrospirota bacterium
GGGTGTGTCTGTTTTTTCTATTTTTCGGCGGACGGGTCGATTGGCGATTGGGTGTGGTCGTCGTTGAGGCGCTGGTTGGCCACGTCAGACATAGCCCGATGAGGGCGCTTCTGAGCATATCGCTTCCTATGTAGACATACTCCCAGAGCATAGAGTTCTCCACTTTCCTTTTCGGATATCTGTTGCCGTATCTGGAAAATTTCCCAAAGGTTTTCTCCGCCCCTTGTTCGTTGTTGGCGATTGGGAAGATCTGTTGCCGGTTGTTCATCCACAGGACCGGAATCCCATGAAAAAAGAGGAAATTCATTAATTTGAGGTCCAGAAAAACCGAAAGACAACCCTGGAGAGCTACGAATGAGTCGCAATACATGACATTGTGGAAGAGAGAGGGTGCGTTTGCAGCAAACAGACACAAGGTGCGGATTGGTTTACCCGTCGCCCATGTGTCATAGGGGTCGAGACGCTTGTGACGCGAGCGCGTTGTTCATGATGGAGAATCATGCCATACGCAGGGTCGACAACTCGTATGGCGAGTCGACTGCATGGAACGTCGGGATGTGGATGGGCTGAAGAACGTTGGGCTTCCCCAACAAGCATGTTGAATGATTTTTTTAATGCGATTGCAAATTATTAAAAAGCTGGCGTGGGTGATGGGAGTGGGAATGACCTCGCTGACCGTGGGGTGTGCGGTCATTCCCGTCCCTCTGACTCCAGAAGATCTTGAACAACGCGTCCAAGAAGATCTGACGAAGCTCACGCAGTATCAGGAACCGGTCTCTCGCCCGATTACCTTGTATGAGGCCATGGCCCGTGCGATCCGATTTAATCTGGAAGCGCGTGTGCAAGGGCTAAAGGAGATGGTCGCGCACCGTCAGTTAGATCTGGCTCATTATGATCTCTTACCCAAAGTCATGGCTGATGCCGGCTATACGGGACGAAGTAATTATGCCGGTGCGCAAAGTCGCTCTTTGTTATCAGGTCAAACCTCACTGGAACCGTCCACCTCATCGGAGAAAAATGTGTTTACGTCGAATCTCACGTTGAGTTGGGATATCTTGGATTTTGGGTTGTCCTATGTGCGAGCCCAACAGGCTTCAAACGATGTGCTTATTGCAGAGGAAGATAAACGTCGAATCGCCAACCGGGTGATCCAAGAGGTGCGCGCAGCTTTCTGGAAGGCTCTTGGGGCCGAGCGCGTCTTAGGGCGCCTGTCATTTCTCGATGATTGGGTGAGTCATGCGCTTGGGGAAGCCCAGATCATTCGCGCGCGGGCATTGGAAACCCCGCTCACCTCACTCCAATATGAACGAGAACTCCTGCAGGCCCAACAGGAAATACAACAATTGCATCAAGATCTCTCCGTGTCGAGAATTCAACTGGGGGAATTGATGAATTTAGTACCGGGCGAGCCCTATGAGCTGGTGCGACCCGAACGGACGCCGCCGGCCTCCAAAGTCAGAGAGAATCTGGATGAGCTGGAGCAGAAGGCCTTATTGAATCGTCCTGAACTTCGCACGGTGGATTACCAAAAGCGGATTAATGCGAATGAAACCAAAGTCGCCATTCTTGAACTGCTGCCGAGTTTAAACGTGTACCTCGGCGAAAATTACGACAGCAATTCGTTCCTGTTTCATAATAATTGGCTGAGCTATGGCGCAAAGGTGAGTTGGAATCTCCTGAATGTGTTCCGGCATCCCGCGCGATTACAAGTCATTGATGCCAAAAAAGAAGTCCTGAACGCGCAAAGCCTCGCTCTCACGATGACGATTATGACGCAAGTGCATGTCGCGGTGGCGCAATATGAGGCGGCCTTAGAAGATGTGAAGCTGACTCAACGGTATTTCGACACGCAAATGAAAATTGCCGACCATGTCCATCAGTCCTGGTCTTTGAACCGGTTGAGTGAACATATGGTGATTCGAGAAAAAGTCCAAGGGTTGCTGGCAGAACTGCGGTACGAGATGGCGCTCGCGAAATTGGAAATGGCCTATGCCAATGTGCTGGCCGCGATTGGGGAAGATCCGTTTCCCGTCACGTTATCCGATGAGGAAGTTGACCAGTTAGCTGGTGAACTCCAACAGCGCTGGGAATGGTTAGGGCAACATGCGTCAGTATCGAAATTGGCGTCCAAACAAGAGACATCACACGAGTCAGAACAGGAACTTCAGCACGAACCCAAACAAGAACAGAAGTCAGGAGAGGGAGGCGTACAGCCATGAGACAGAGAGTTCGACGGTCCATTGGATATGTGGTGATTGGTGTGTTGTTCATGGGCGGGGACATAAGTTTCGGTAAAAGCACCGGGATTCAGTCTTCCGACTTGAATGCGGTTCGAGGGGTGGTGAAACCTTCCGAAGAAGCCGTGATTTCCAGTGAATTGCAGGCCCGCGTGAAACGGATGCCGTTTCGTGATGGGCAAGGGTTTAAAAAGGGAGATCTGCTCATTGAATTTGACTGTGCGAAATATTGGGCTGAGTTGGCGGCGGCCAAAGCCGAGCTGGAGGGCCGAGAAAAAACCGCCGTGAATAATCAGGAACTCGCGAAGTTAAATGGCATTGGGCAATTGGAAGTCGATATTTCAGAAGCGGAAGTGAAGCAAGCCAAGGCCGCAGTGAGGAGTGCGAATGTTGCGGTGAGCCATTGTAAAATCACCGCCCCGTTTTCCGGGCGAGTGGTCAAGGCACTCGTCAATCCTCATGAAAGTGTGAACCCGTATGACGAAGTCCTGAGTGTGTTGAATGACAAGACCTTTGAGATTGAATTGATTTTGCCCTCAACCTCGCTGCGGTGGGTGACCAAAAACAGTGTCTTCAAGTTTTTTATTGATGAAACCCAAGAACTCTATTTGGCGGAAGTGGTTGAAATCGGGGCTCGAGTGGATCCGGTCAGCCAGACCATTCGAGTCTTTGGACAATTCAAAGAGCAACCCAAGCAGGTGTTGGCGGGCATGAGCGGGAGTGCGAGATTTATGGATCGAAAGCTGGTGTCCGACACGACAAAGCCCACATTTAAACCAAGTACGACTCCGATTCCTTCTGCCGCGTCGGCCACCATCAACCGTTCGATGAAATAGTGAGGAGGGTTGGCGCACGGCTCGCATAAACGGGATGACCTGATAACTGATATGAATGCCGATTTTTCAAAAAACCAAGGGGCATCGACTGGAGCTCCAGTCATGGATCCGCCGGCAGCCACGACAACAACCGCTCCCCCTTCTTCAACAGAATCCAATGCTCCGTCTAGGAGGATCACCGATATTGATCCTCACCTTCTGGTTACCTTACTTCAATTAGAAAGCCAAGCGCGGGCGGCGCAAACGAGCAAAGAACTCTGCTTTCTTCTGGCCAATGAAACGAGGCGGCTCATGACGTTTCGGCAGGCCTGTGTCTTTTCGATTGGCACGAATCTTCGGACGGCCTGCCAAGTGGAAGTCGTCTCGAGCGTGGCGGTGGTGGACCGCAAATCGCCCATGGTGCAATGGATTGAGGAAGTGGTCACCAGTCTCTGGGATCAACAAGCGTTGCAAGCGCCCTGTCATTTGAACGTCGAGCAATGTCCCAAGCATCTGCAAGCCGATTGGCGGCGATTTGCGTTTCCGCATGTGTTGTGGTGTCCCATTATTTGGGGGAATCAACACGTGATGGGCGGCATGTGGTTGGCACGGGAACGCCCATGGCAAGAAGGTGAAATACAATTGATCCGGCGCTTTGCGGAAACGGTGGCCCATGCGTGGCAGGCGTTGGGAAAAATCAAGACTTCCGTGAAGCATTGGACTATTTCAAAACGCTGGCTGTGGATAGGATTGATCCTGTTAGTCGGGGTGATGTGTCTGCCGGTGCACTTGTCGACTTTAGCTCCTGTTGAAGTGGTGGCTCGAGATCCGGTTGTGGTCACCGCTCCGCTCGATGGCGTGATTGCCGAGATTGTGGTCCAACCGAATACCGTCGTCAAAGAAGGGGAGACCTTGTTTCGCTATGAAGACACGAAATTTCGCAATGACTATGAAGTGGCAGAAAAAAACTTAGCCGTCGGTTTTATGGAATATCGGAAAGCGACACAAGGGGCTTTTTTTGATGATGAGTCGGGAGCCGGTATGCCGGTGCAGGCTTCTGAAGTCCGATTAAAGGAAGCGGAGCGTGACTATGCCTGGGAAGTGTTACAACAGGTTGAAGTCAAATCGACACGACAGGGTATTGTCCTGTTTGGGGATAAATCGGACTGGGTAGGAAAACCGGTCGCCATTGGGGAACGGATCATGGAAGTGGCCAATCCTCAGGAATATGAGTTGAAGATCGAACTGCCGGTAGAAGATGCCATTGTGTTGCGAGAAGGCGCCGAGGTCGAGGTCTTCCTCAATGCCGATCCGTTGAAAGCGATTCCCGCAACCCTCACCCATGCGAGCTATCATGCGGAGGTGTTGCCGACGAATGAGTTGGCCTATCGGGTCAAAGCCGAGATTGTCGAGGCTCCAGAATCGATTCGTATTGGCTGGCAGGGAACCGCCAAGATCTATGGGGAACGGGTGTCACTCTTTTTCTACTTATTCCGCCGTCCCCTGTCTGTCTTTCGCCAAACCATAGGCTGGTAATGTCACTCGCCCCTGCTTCGCCTCAAGAGGATCTGGTCCTGCCGCCGCTGCGGGATGATCTGCAAATTCTATCGGGCACGCCTACGGCAGAAGGGGTTCCCACCTGGAATATCTTAGATCCGGTTCGGCACCAATATTTCCAAATAGGCTGGGCCGCGTTTCAATTGCTGTCGCAATGGCATCTGGGCTCAGCCACACGCCTGATTGAAGTCGTCTCCAGTAGTACGACGGCGAAGGTGACCCAGCGGGATGTGATGGAATTGGTGCAGTTCCTTTTTCGTCACAATCTGACGAGAGATGCGCAGATGGGCGGAAGCAAGGGACTGTTCGCCCAAGCCGAGCAGGCGAAGCAACATTGGCTGCTCAAACTTCTCCATACCTATCTCTTTTTCAAAATTCCGCTGTTCAATCCTGATCGTTTTCTGCAACGAACCTTACCGATTGTGGCGCCCTTTTTTACCAAAACGGCCTTGATAGGTGTCGTCGTCTTAGGCGTGATCGGATGTATGGGGATCGTGCGTCAATGGGAATCCTTCGCGAATACGTTCCTGTATTTTTTCTCACCGCAAGGTCTCACGGCCTATATGCTGGGGTTGGCTGGCATCAAAGTGTTGCATGAATTGGGGCATGCCTACACCGCGGCCCGATATGGGTGCAAGGTCCAAACGATGGGTGTGGGATTTCTCATCATGGTGCCCGTGTTGTATACCGATACGACCGATTCCTGGAAGCTGACCTCGCAGAAGCAGCGAGCGGCGATTGCTGCCGCAGGCACCGTCGTGGAATTAGGGATTGCCATGATTGCGACCTTTTTATGGCATTTGTGTCCGGAAGGGGTCGTCAAGAGTGTGTTGTTCGTCTTGGCCTCGACCAGTTGGATCATGGGGCTGTTCATTAATCTGAATCCGCTGCTGCGCTTTGACGGGTATTATGTGTTGTCCGATTGGTTGGGAGTGCCAAACTTACAATCCCGAGCCTTTGCCTTTGGACAATGGAAGCTGCGTGAATGCTTGTTTGGGTGGGGTGATGCCCCTCCCGAAGCGCTTCCTCGACCTCGTCAACGAATATTAACGGGCTATGCCTGGGCGATCTGGGTCTATCGCGCCTTCATGTTTTTGGGCATTGCGGTCCTGGTCTATCACTTCTTTTTCAAAGTCTTAGGCATTCTCCTCTTTGTCGTGGAAATTGGATGGTTTCTGGCGTGGCCCGTCTATCAAGAAGTGCAGGTGTGGTGGAAACGCCGCGAAGAAGTGATCAGCTCATGGCGAGGGCGAGGGGTGGGGGCTGTCGTGGTAGTTATGCTTCTTGCGGGACTCATTCCCTTAGATCGAATGGTCGCCATTCCCGCAGTCTTAGAGGCTCGAGATCGTGCGACGATTTTCTCGCCGGTGCCTGCGAGAATTCTAGAGGTGAAGGTACAAGAGGGTGATCATGTGGAAAAAGGCGAACCCCTTGTGCTTCTGGAATCGCCGAATCTTGAGCAACAGATCCAAATGTTGGCGGAGCGTCTTGCGGCCTTGGAAATGCGGGTGCAACGTGAGGCCGCCTACCAGGAGGATCGCGATGATCATCAAGTCACAGGGGAGACCCTTCAAGGAGCACGAAATGAAATGGAAGGCTTGCTGAAAATTCGTGACCAGCTCACCTTACGGGCACCGTTCAGGGGAACGGTCACCGATATGGCGTCTTCGCTGCATCAAGGCCGTTGGGTGAACTCCAAACTGCCGCTTGTGCATCTGATGAATCCGCAGGAAATGGTCGTCCAAGCTTATGCCACGGAAGAACAACAGGTTCGATTAGCCTCAGACACGGAAGGGTGGTTTTATGCGGATGATCCCGCACGGGAGCCCAGGCGCGGTAGGGTGCAGGATCTTCGTCAGGTGGATGAGTCTCAATTCGCGTTGACCTATCTCGCGTCGGTTTATGCAGGGCCGGTGCCGGTTCGAAAAGATGAACAGGGCCATTTGAAGCCTGAGACTTCAATCTATCGTGTGACATTGGATGTGGACGATGCCGGAGAAGCCTGGACCCAAGCGGTGCGAGGATTGGTCCATGTCGAAGGAGAATCCCGAAGCGTCGTGCGGCAACTCTGGGAACATGTCGGCGCCGTCTTCATTCGAGAAAGTGGCATGTGATTGAGGACGTGAGGCCTGAAGCGTCAGGGGTGAGGAGTATGAAGTG
>JAOUQB010000133.1 GCA_029879555.1 Nitrospirota bacterium
CACGAAATCCGAATGAGAGATCAGAGGAGAAATGCCCGTTGATCGATAGAGGGAATCCTTTTCGAGTCTGACCGCCTATTGAATATCATTAAGATATTGAATGAAAACCCGAAAGGGTGATATGGCGCTTTCGGCTCTCCCAACCCCGACCATCCAAACAGCTGTTCACCTTCCCAGAACTCCCTGGTGGGGAGCGTGGTCAGGATTCTTGATTGTTGGGTGTTTTTATGTCACTCAAGCGGTGGGTATCTCCATCGTGCAACTGGTGGCCACGTTGGGGATGGGGAATTCGTCGGGTGTTGATGGGGCATCAGCATTGGATCAAACCTGGTTTCTACCCATGTCCTTGCTGGCGGGGACCATTGGTGGGGCACTAGTCGCGTTACGGGTGGCGGCCAGCCGGGCGAAGTTAAAAAAAGATTCCGAATGGGTGTGGGAGTTTATCTGGCAATCCTATGATGTTCGGAGTCTGTGGCGTTTTGTGTTGCTCGGGTTGGGATTAGGCCTGGGTTTTTTTTCGCTTACGGAATATGGGGTGCTTCCGCCTGATGATCTGCCGCAGCCAATTTTTGATGCGTTGTTGGCTGCGCCTGTTTTGCTGCAACTTGTCTGGATCCTTATGTTTGTCGTGCTCTTTCCGGTTATTGAAGAAATACTCTTTCGTGGAATTTTGTTGACGGGGCTTACTCAATCCTGGGGGCCAATTCTTGCCGCCATCGTCACGACGGCCATTTTTGTGGCCGTGCATATGCCCAAAGTGTTGGAGTATTGGCCTGCCTTGGTGGCGGTCATATGCATTGGGGCGCTGGCCGTCGTGCTCCGTATTCGGACGGGGAGTCTGGCCCCAGGAATCGTCATGCATTGCGCGTACAACGGCACACTTGTTACTGCTGCCTTTCTGCCGACCTCTGTCTCCTAACCACTGTTCTCCTTCACGTTCCCGGACATTTCCCTGGAGTGCTAAGCCGGTTGGGAGGTAAAAAACAGAAGCAACCGTGGTGCCTTCCAATGAGAGTAGACTTGATTGCGATTCGGGGGTATTCTGAAAAATGATCTTTCTGCCTTTTGAATGGAATGATTAAGCTTCTTGCCAAACTCCTTCGTGTGTTGAATTCCGAGACGGATCCGGGACAAATTTCTCTGGGCCTGTGCTTTGCCATGATCGCCGGCCTGACCCCTCTTCTCAGTCTGCACAATCTTGTCGTGCTTCTGCTGGTGTGTATTCTACGAGTCAATGTTGCGGCCTTTTTGCTGGGGCTCGGGGTGTTTACCGGCATGGCCTTTTTGCTGGATCCACTCTTCCATCTCATCGGATTGGCCGTGCTGACGGCACCGGCGCTGGAAGGTCTTTGGACGTCCCTCTATCAATCGGTGTGGTGGCGACTGGAATATTTTAACAATTCGATCGTGATGGGCAGTTTGGTTTTTTCCATTGGGTTGTTTTTTCCTGTACTGCTGGTCTCGAACCTGCTGATTCGTCGATATCGCCATCATGTCCTAGCCTGGGTACAGAAAACCAAGATCATGCAAATGTTGAAGGCGAGTAAGCTGTATGAGACGTACGAAACTCTATCGGCCTGGAGGAGTGGCTGATGGCAAAGTGGATACGCTGGTGGGGGCTTGGAATTTTTGCGGTGGTTGCAGCCATCTTGGGCTGCGTGTGGTTCTTGTTTGTAGATGGATGGGTGGCCTATCTCATTGAAGAAGCGGGGACTGAAGCCGTGGGAGCAAAAGTGCAAGTGGATGCGGCCGATCTTAGCCTTTTTCCTGCCGGACTCACGTTAACGCGGCTCCAAGTGACGGATCCCAAAGAGCCCATGACCAACGCGGTGGAGATCGCGCAGGTGGCCATGGGGCTAGATGGGCTGAATCTCTTGCGTCGAAAAGTCATCGTGGAAGAAATGCTCCTGGAAGGCGTTCGATTGAGCACGCCTCGGACCTCATCTGGAGCGACTCGTGACGTTTCCCCGCAAGAAAAAGAATCCGGAATGTTTTCGATCGATCTTCCCTCCCTGGAAGTGCCGGATGTCAAAAAGATTTTGGAACAGGAAGATCTCGAAACTGTTCGATTGATTGAAACCCTCAAAGCAGACATCAAAGGGGAAAAGGAAACGTGGGAAGCACGCTTGAAGGATTTGCCAGGGAAATCCCAACTGGCCCAATACAAGGAACGAGTGAAAAATCTGAAGAAAGCCAAGAAAGGTGGGGTCGAGGGAATATTAGGCGGAGTAGGGGAGGTTCAATCCTTACAACAAGATATTGAGCGGGAAATTGAATCGCTGAAAGGCGCCAAGAAAGAGTTTGAGGAAAAAGTGGCCTTGCTCCGTACGCGCTTTGAACAAATTAAAACCGCACCACAACGAGACATCCAACATCTTAAGGCCAAATACAATTTGTCGCCGCAAGGTTTGGCCAATATGAGCCAAACGCTCTTGGGCGGGGAGATTGGTTCCTGGGTACGCCAAGGAGCGGAATGGTATGAGCGGGCCAAACCGTTTCTGGAAGGCGCACAAGCGATGCAAGGAAAGGATGGTGGGCCTGATGTGCAAAAACCCTTGCGAGGAAAAGGGGTGGATGTGCATTTCAAGGAAGCGCATCCCCTTCCGGACTTTCTCATCCGTCATACTAAGGTTTCAGTGAATCTGGCTTTAGGGGATTTAGCCGGGATGGTTCACAATATCACCACTGATCAACCGACGTTGGGACAACCGACCACCTTCACGTTTTCCGGAGACCAATTGAAAGGGGTGAAGTCTGTATCCCTGGAAGGAGTACTCAACCATGTGGTGCCGGCCCAATCCCAGGATCAGCTGACGGTGCAAGCGAAAGGGTATGAGCTGACCAATCTTGTCTTGTCCAAAGATGAGAAGTGGCCCGTGGCGCTCACAAACGGGCTAGGGGATATGACGATCAATGCACAACTCCAGGGGCAGGCGTTGACCGCGCATGGTGGCGCGCAGCTCCGCGGCCTTCAGCTTTCGGCTGGCCAGGAAGGCGATACCAATCCGTTAACCAAAGCCCTCAGTTCTGCCGTGACAGACATCTCGCAAGTGGTTCTTCAAGCTGACGTCAAGGGCACGTTGGAACACCAGGATGTCACGGTCTCTTCCGATCTGGACCGAATATTACAGAATGCGGCGGGCAAGATGGTGAATGATTTGGCCGCGAAGTTTGGCGCAGAACTGCAATCGGCGATCTCCGCGAAAATTGCGGAACCCATGAAACAGTTGAACGCGAACATGGCAGGCTTTGGCGGCATGGCTGGAGACCTTACCGAGCGGGTCACGCAGCATAATGACGTCCTCAAAAGTCTGCTAGAAAAAAGCCTGCCCACCAAAAACCTCAAACTCCCCGGCGGCCTCAAACTCCCGTTTTAATCTTCCCGGAACTCTCATTTTTCAGACACCTGACGTCTTGCGCCCCCGCCTCAGGTTTAAGATGACAGTGGGGGGAGATACCTTCTAGGACGGGAGTGTCGATGATGAGGCGGGACATTGTTCCGGGAATTTCAAAAATGGACTCTTGTGAAAGGCCATATGGGTGGTGGTGGTAACGGTCTCCAATTCACTTGGTGCTTTGCGGAGAGTGTGGATGATAATTTCCGGTTGGCAGAAGAGACGAATGGGAAAGAGGGACGTGCCGACGCCGCGTGAAGTGTAGCCGCGCATGGACTCATGCTGCCAGGGGCCCGCTTTATAGGATCGGGCACAGCGGCAATGGGTGATGATGGGTGTTCCGCCTGGCAGACAGATTTGTCCCCCGTGCGAATGCCCGCATAGATAGAGGTCCATCCCGGCAGTGAAGGCTTCCGGAATAATTTCCGGCGAATGCACCAGGAGTATGCGGACGGCGTCTGTCGGTGCGGCACCTACGGTTTTTTCTAAATCGCCGGTTTCGTAATAATGTACATCATCTAAACCTAAGAGCCAAATAGCCTCCGAGCCTTTTTCGAGGGCTTGGGTTTCATTCAGCAGCATGCGAATGCCTGCTTGTTCCAGGCCAGGGACCATTTCTAGCCAATCATGATTTCCCAATATTCCCGTGATGCCAAATTGGGCATGAATGGTGCTGACGAGTTGTTCCATGAGGCGCAAAGTTTTGTCATAGGAACCGTACGTTCGAAATCGAAAGTCGCCGGTGAGGACACACAGATCATATTGTAAAGTAGGCAAAATACGTTGGAGGGCCTGTCCTTTATCGATCATGCCCTCGATGTGCAGATCTGATAAATGCAAAATGCGAAACCCCTCAAAGGCTTCCGGGAGGTGCGGAAGCGGCACGGTATGTTCGACGATTCGATAATTCGTGGAGTTGCCCACGGCTCTGCCCCAGAGCCCGGTGGTTTTTAATGAGGCTTGAATGAGCCAGGCAATGGCGGGGAATTCTTCCATGTGCACATGAATATGATGGCCACCCAATAAGAGGGCTGAATAATGCGCCTGCATTTCTAATCGTTTGCCGGCATGGGCCGAGCCGATGCGGTCGATCAATTTGGTCAGGGCTTCTTGTTCGTGCAGTGGCGTCATGTGCTTGTCAGCCATAGCGAATCATGGGTACCATGGGGCATGCAACGATTAGATCTTAGCCAACCGGGGTTACCTGATCTACAGTTTGTGCTCATGGTGGGAGCCTTGTGCACGTCTGATCTCGAATCGCTGAACGCGCCTGCATCGGTACGGGAGATGGTCTTTAATCGGTGTTGGTCATTATTGGATGAAGGTCCACCTCCCACACGAAAAGAGGAACGCGTCCTGAATCTGATGCTTGGTGATGAGGTGACGTTAGAAGCGTTAGTCACGGTTATTCGAGAGACCTTTGCAGAATACGGGTTTTCTGAACTGATCTGGGAGCATGCGGCGAGCGAACCTTCGCAAGAAACGACTCCGGAAGTGCAATCTTTGGTGGACCGTATTCAAAAACTTTACCCGCCGCCTGACGACCCTGAACGGTTTTCCGGTTCGTCGTCGTCTTCATAATCTTTTCCGCCTCCACAGAGGTGGAGAGGCTAGTGTTCTTCCCTTCCTACTTTGGGTCTGTTGAAAAAAGCCGCCAGCGGCGTTCTCGCCAGTTTTCCGTGCTCACGTAATTCCAGTACGCTCCGCGCGCAAAACTGGCTGCCGCCTTGCTGAACGGACTTTTTTGAACAGACCCGAAGCTACGGATCACCTAGGCTTTCCTGGCCAAATGTGCCCTTTGATTTCTTCATTATTCAACACTTCTACTTTGGATACCCTGTGATTCGTCTTGGTGTGTGAGAGTCAAAAGCTAACGGCAAAGGGAGCAGACCGTGAACCGTCAAAATTTGGTGGGGGAAACACGGCTGTCTGTCACGCTGTGTATTCAATGCGATGGGACCAATAGCTGTCTTTTCTTTATGAGTTGGCCGTTTTGGCCGTTTTGGTGCCGTCCTCTGCGGAACGAAACGCCCCGAGACTGCGGAATTTGGCCTCCCGTTGTTTGAGGAGCTTGGCAAGTGGGAGCTTTTCGAGTTCGTTAAAATGGGTCTCCAGGGTTTTTGAGACATGTTGGGCAGTGAGGGAAATATCCCGATGGGCTCCTCCCAGTGGTTCGGGAATAATATCATCGATAATCTTGAGTTTGAGCAATTCGGGCGCCGTCATTCGCAAAGCGGCGGCGGCCGTTGAGGATTTGGAGGCATCCCCCCATAAAATGGCGGCGCAGCCTTCCGGTGAAATCACTGAGTAGATGGAATGCTCCAACATGATGACCCGATCAGCGACGCCGAGCGCCAGTGCCCCCCCACTTCCGCCTTCTCCCGTGACCACCGCAATAATCGGCACTTGTAATTTGATCATTTCGAGGAGATTTCTGGCGATGGCTTCTGCTTGTCCTCGCTGCTCTGCATCGACGCCGGGATAGGCGCCGGGCGTATCGATGAAGGTCAGAATGGGACGTTGAAATTTTTCGGCAAGCTTCATCAGACGCAAGGCTTTTCGATAGCCTTCGGGTTTCGCCATGCCGAAGTTACGACGCATGCGTTCTTTTAAGGATTTCCCTTTTTCATGACCCATGACCATTATCGAGCGGTTCTTCCATGTGGCAAACCCGCCGATGATGGCCCGATCTTCACCATAGAGGCGATCTCCATGGAGCTCGATGACATTTTCTGTGAGTTCTTCCAGATAGTCTGAAATGGAGGGACGTTGCGGGTGTCGGGCGATCTGGCTTCGTTGCCATGGCGTGAGATTCGCAAAAAGCTCCTCTTCCATTTTGGCCAACTGGTCAGTGCTTTTTTCGATGGCCTCTTGGACGGAATTTTTCTTGGACTTGGACTTCACCAACTTGGCGATACGTCCTTCGAGGTCTTTCAAGGGTTTTTCGAAATCTAAATATTCACGCACGGGCAGGCTCCTTGGTACCAGGCGATTAGTGGAAGGCGACCGTGGACGTTCCGAGTAGATGTTCCACTTCTTCTAAAAATTCCGGTGTGGGAGAAATGCCGACATTCGGTAATTGTGGAAGGTTGGCTATCATATCAGGTTGAAGGTGAAAGGCCAGGGAAATTGGTGTTGGCCCAGGATGTCGGTCAAAAATATTCTTTAAGTCTACCAGATTGTGGGGTAACACGTCTTCTTCGTGAATCTGGAGGGTGACGTGTTTCACGGTTTCACATTCCAATTGGGGGACTAATTCCACTCGGGTTGCCTTAATTCTAGCACCATTATCCATTAGATCTACTGATCCCGTGATGCGGATGACGGAGTCTGGT
>JAOUQB010000134.1 GCA_029879555.1 Nitrospirota bacterium
AGTTAAATGGGTAAAATCTCGAATCAACAACTGGTCGGCTTTGGCCAGGTTGGTCTGCAGGGCTACCGGTTCGGCATCCCGGTATTGAAGGGCAATCCCAGAAATTTCTTGTTCCAAATCCGTACGGGTTTGGAGAGCGCGTTGACCGTTGAACACTTCCCCGAGTTTGTCCAGGCTGATCCAGCCGATCATGATCAGACTCCCTGCCAACATGATGGCGATGAAGAGCGTTTTATTTTCGGACAGGGCCATACTCAGTTGTGACCAGAAGGACTTCATAAGAAGGTTCCTGTTAACGTCCATTGGTAGTGAGGTTGTGCCGTTTCTTGTCCGGCTTGCACATTCGTTTGGTGTAAGAGGTGATCTCGCCATCCCTCCTGCACGTGAACATGGTAGGGCCCTTGCGCCAATTCTTGAACCACGTTCTCTAGCAGAAGTAATGTCGAAGAAAGAGTGGTTGAGGCTCTCCCAGCTAATTCCAGATCCCACATACCATTCGTGCGCTTGATCACGGTTTTATGCAGGATGATCTGAGAGGGAATGACGTTTCCCAAATAACTCAGTAAGGGCCCTTCTAGTGAGGGGAAGTTCTTGTCAGTAATCGCGTGGACCCATTGTTGGTGGGTGCGGACGGTGACGAGTTTATTCATCCATTCTTGCCGATGTTGTTGAAGTGTGAGCGCTTGAATGGTTGCGGTTTGGAATCGTTCTTGATTTTTTACCACGTATCCTTGGAGCGTTCCGGTCAATCCAATGCTCACAATGAGAAACCCCAGGATGGCCGCCGCGAGGGTTTTGGAGAGTAATTTTTTTAATGGGGCCTGCCGAACCTCCAATGGCGTGAAGTTATTGCTCAGATTGCGGGGAAGTGTGGCCCCTACCCAAAGCCAGTATTTCCAATCGGGTTTGATGGGACATGGGAGAATCGGTGTTGAAACGTGAGGTTGGACTTCTTCTAACGTCAATCGCTCGTCTTCCCCTAAAAACCAAATATGCGGGATATTCACATTGGTCTGTTGCGTAATGAACATGATCGTGCGATTGACTTCTGTTCCCACCCTCTCTCCTAAGGGAACCCAATCTTGCACGGGAGCCAGGTGTCGAGTGAGAAGGAGACGCCCATTCTCTCCCCCGGCGATAAAGCTGACTTTTCCTTCGAACAGGCTGATCAGAATGGTGGCTTCTCCCGGTTCAATTGGCAGAGCACTCAATTGACTTTCTGCGAGGGCGGAAACCGGAGCGAGTTGTTCGAGCTCCAGACCTAAATTGTCACACACTTCCACAATGTCATCGATAAATCGTTGGGGGAAAATCTCGAGATGGACCGTTTGCTTCCCTTTCCCTTGAATGCCGAGCGAATACCGCCATGAGGCACCTCCTTCGAAGGATTTTTCCTGTTGGGCTCTTCGTTCAAGAATGGGAGCCAGATCTGCGAGGGACATCGTCGGAAGTTGAAGGGTGAGTGACAGACATCGCCTGTCTTCAATTAACAGGGAAATGCGTGTGCCAGGGAATTGGGTCTGCTGAATCGCCTCCGCAATGGCCGGTTCTAACAGGGCAATGTTGACGATGATTCCCGGCCTTTCCCAACTCTGATCGATGGTATCGTTGACATAGGACAAGGCCCTGAACCGCCCATTGATTAAGCTCACACTCAATACGGTGTTCCCTTTTCGTGAGATAACTTTTCCAAACCGATCCGAAACCTCCATGATGGCTGGCCAGAAATGTTCTTTCGGTGAGAAGTGGGTGAAGGCAACAGTCATCGTGTAGACATTTTCTAGGGGGCGTAACACCCGCTGCTGATCACTCGCCATTGAGATCCGCTCGGGCAATCAGGATCGAATTGATATCCGGCGTCTGTCGTCAAGGTCCATTGTATTTCTGCGGTTCCAAAGGTATTGGCTTCATCGAGTGCCACGGTCGTTCCTGTAAGATGATAGGTCGCTCGTGAAGCCAGGGTGCCTCCACCTGAATTGGTGGGAGACCCGTCTACGGCGTAACTCCCTCCAACGCCATCAGCAGACAGACTGAGTAGGTGCAGGAGTTGTCCAAACTGTCCCCGATGGATCTTCAGGTCTGGCGTTCCAGTTTCATCGGTATTCCACCAGGTTTCAAATTCCGCATCGGTGGTGATCGAGGGATTGGCCTGTTGGGTTAAATTCGTGATGAGTAAAAATCGGGAATCTGCCAGGGACGCAGGCGTGATCCCCGTGGCGTTGGTATAACCACTGATGTTCGGCTGCACGAAGAAATACCGCAGAAATCCGTTGGCATTGTTTGTGAGTTGTCCTAAGGAAACGGCTACGTAGTCGGGGCTTAGAGCAGCCAGATTCGAGGGTAATGACCGTGTTTGTCGGATGAACAGTTCGATGCCTTGGGCGATATTCGCCAATTGATGATCTTCAGCATCCCGTCTGGCGCTCCGCAGTTGATTGATCACATTGGGCGTAATAAAGCTGGCCAGAATGGCTAATATGGCTAACACACCAATGAGTTCTACCAGCGTGAAGCCGGTAGAAGACGTGAGGCGTGAGGCGTGAGGCGTGAGGAGAACAACTTCTAGGTGTGCCGTTCTTTGTTCTCTCGTTTTAATACCTCGATTTTTGATTCTTTCTAACATGTGCCCAAATTCCCTATGGTGCTCGGCTCGAACGCATACACGTTTCTTCTCCCAGCAGATTTTGCCGGGTACACCTCTCCTTCATCTGTCGGAGTTTGGGAAGCCAATCTTAATTGAAAACCTTGAGGAAGCATGGCGTGTGGAGTAAGGCGTGAGGGGAAAAGAATAGTGAGTAGTCTAGAAAAAGAAGAAGCCAATACAGCGGTTGCTCCTTACATTTCATTCCTCACTGGAGTTAGTTCCAGCTGATTTCGATGTTGTCCACAAGCAAGAAACGACTCACGTTCCCTGAGCGTACAAATTGAATCTGAGTGTTTGCAGCAATAAAGGCCGTCATGTCAAAGCTTTGCGGGACTTGGCTGGCGTCGCTCCCGTTCATGGTATAGGTCTGAAGGTTGGTCCACGATGCTCCGCCATCTCCTGAGGCTTGGACTTTAATATTTCCTCCGTTGCTTCCGGCAGTCCGGAGGTAACTAAAGGTGAGGGTGGCTGTCGCGGCTCCGGTGAGATTGGCTTCTCGGCTGACGGATGTTGCCGAGCCGCCTCCACCTCCGCCCAATTGGAAACAGTTGCCTGCTGCACATTGTGGATTCGCCACCACCTGCATTTTCCCACTTGTTGGGCCATCAGCTTCCCCCGATTCTTGCCAGTCGTTCACCCAGTTTTGTCCCCCATTGTTTCCGTTGTAAGCCACGATGGTGAATTCATCTCTCACGGTTCCGAGACTGCCACAATTTGGATTCAGAGGATTCCATTGTTTCGTCGTTGGGCAAAGAGGATCGAACCAATACGCGGTGTTGGTCGTGAGGACAAATTGAACGTTCGGGAGGGAATAGGTCGTGGCCTCATCAAACCCGACGATGGTGCCGACGAGGTGCAAGGCACTGTGGGTGGGAAGCAAGCCTCCTCCGGAATCAGTTGCCGGTGTCATACTAATGAAAAAACTGGCCCCGTTGCCTTCAGGTGTGACCGTTAAGGAATAGAATAAATGTCCCACATTCCTTCGATGAATGTGTAGATTGGGGATGACGGTTTCATCCATGGTCCACCATGTTTCGAATTCAGCCGGTGTGGTGATGGTGGGGGCGGCGTCCTGGGTGAGGTTGGTAATCAGGAGGAAACGAGTGTCGAGCAATTCTGCTGGCGTGAGGCCTATACGATTAGTAAATCCAGTCATGGTGGGATGGACCGCGTAATAGCGGGGATACCCATGGGCATTGGTGGTTAATTGCGTCGTAGGAAAAGGTGCATAATCCGGGACGAGACTGGTCAAGGATGGGGGAAAGTTTTTGTTTTGCTCCAGGTACGTTTGAATGCCTTCGGCAATCCGCTGCAAGTGGAGACGTTCTGTTTCTTGATGACGACGATCAACATTGCGAACCAAGGCAGGGCTGATGAGTGATAATCCGATGGTGACCACGGCCAGGATTCCAATAACGGCGATGAGGCCAAAGCCACCTTGACGGACACTATGCAAGGAGATGGAGGACGCGTTCAGACCTTGGCGCGGCATGTGTCCCCTGACACCTTCACTTGATTCCACCCATGAGACTCATCATGGGCATGAAGAGGGCGAGGGCCACTATCCCGACAATGCCAATTAATCCTAGTGTGATGACGGGTTCCAAAATTCCAAAGATTTTTTTCACGCGACGTGGAATTTCTCGATTATAGTAATTGGCTACGTTCATGAGGGTTTTTGGTAAGTTTCCTGTTGTTTCTCCCACGGAGATCATTTGGATCATCATGGGTGGAAAGATAGGGTACCGTTGCAGGGACTCATGAATCGTCGAACCTTCGGCAATACTGCGTTGGACATTCTGAAGTGCGTCTGATACGACTCGATTGCCAACTAGGCCACGACATAATTCCAGGCATTGAAGTACGGGAATTCCTGCCCGGTACAACACGGCAAAATTTTGTACAAATTTTGACAAGGTCAACATGCGGAGGAGTTCCCCGACGACCGGCAGTTGCAAAATGATACGGTCCCGCCAGCTGGAAAATCCTGTGACATAGCTTCGTCCTACCCACCAGGCCAGTGGAGTCATGAGGAGGATGGGCATCCACAACATCCAGTTATGGACCATGAATTCACTGACTCCGATGACCAGGACCGTGACGAATGGAAGGGGGACATGGAGGTCATGGAGTACCGGGATGAATCGTGGGATCACGAAGGTAAATAAGAGGATCAGGAGTCCAGTTACGGCGAAAATGACAATACTGGGATAAATCGTGGCCTGGCGGACATCGCCACGGATTTGTTCGGCCCAGTCTAAATATCGCTCTAATTCCTTGAACGTATCCGCCAGGGTGTCGCTTTCTTCCCCGGCTTGGATGAGGTTGGTGATTTGCGGGGGGAATACGTTGGGATGTTGCTTCATGGCTGCCGCAAGAGGGCTGCCTGCCTCTACCTGTTGGAACACGGCGTGAAGGGTCGAACGTAATTGAAGATTCGGTGATTCTTTGGCCAAGTTACTGACGGCTTGCGACAAGGGAATCCCTGCGTCTAATAAGGTAAACATATGCGTAGAAAATTCCAGGAGATCCCGAGGTTTCACCTTGCCTCGTTTGCCGATGGGCGAGGACGTCTTGGGTTTGGCTTCGAGTGCTCGAACGAGCCAAAGGCCCATATCTTGGAGGCGTTGCTCCAGTTGCGAGAGGTCGAGTGCGGTCATCTCGCCTTCGGCTGGTTTACCCTGGGCATCAATGGCGCGGTAGTGAAAATTAGCCACCGGTGACCCTCAAGACTTCTTCAATGGTGGTGATGCCGTTGAGGGCTTTGTGAAATCCGTCGTGGAACATCGTGGGCCAACCCTGCTTTTGAATGATGGTTTGCATGGCGGGAATATCCGGTCCATGCACGATGGGGTCATGGAGTTGGTCGGTGATCTCGATGATTTCATAAATTCCGGCCCGTCCTTTGTAGCCGGTGTTGTTACAGGCGCGACATCCCGTTCCTGTCCATAATTGATGCGGAGCCGTATTGGCCCATTCCATGTTGAGTTCGCGTAACACCTGTTCCGAGTCCGTTCGTTCGGTTTTGCATCCGGGACAAATACATCGAACGAGTCGCTGTCCGATAATGGCCGTGAGCGCCGAGGCAATGAGGAAGGGCTCGATGCCCATATCAATGAGCCGAGGAATCGCTCCCAGTGCATTGTTGGTATGCAGGGTGGAGAAGACCAAATGCCCGGTTAAGGCCGCGCGCATGGCCAGGTCGGCCGTTTCCTGGTCGCGGATTTCTCCAACTAAAATCACATCGGGATCTTGCCGAAGGAGAGCCCGAAGTCCAGCGGAAAATGTCATGTCAATGTCGGGATTGACTTGAGTTTGGCGGATCATGGGCATTTGATATTCAATCGGATCTTCAAGTGTAAACACGCTTTTTTCTTTGGCATTGACATGACGAAGGGCCGTATACAACGTGGTGGTTTTTCCGCTTCCAGTTGGTCCAGTGACCAGAATGATGCCATGAGGTCGTTGGATGAGAGCCTGAACTCGGGTTTGGTCTTTGGTGGTAAATCCGAGAGCTCGAAATTCCAATTTGAGGGAACCCTTGTCTAAAATACGAAGGACGAGGCTTTCCCCATGGTTTGTGGGAAGCGTGGATACGCGAAGATCGATCCGGCGGGTTCCCATCGTAAAGGAAATTCGTCCGTCCTGCGGGGTGCGTTTCTCGGTGAGATTTAAATTGGCCATGAGTTTTAAGCGCGCGGTGATAGGGGCCTGGAGGGGTTTGGAAATGAGTAGCTCCTTGGCTAAAATTCCATCGATACGCATGCGAATGCGTAAATATTGTTCGTCCGGTTCGATATGAATATCGGTGACCCGAGTTTGAATACCCGCCGTAATCAATTGATTGCAGAGACGAATCAATGGGGCTTCTTTACTCGCATCCTCTCCAAGATCGGAAAAGCCTTTTTCGGACAACTCTTCAAGGAGGTTTTTAATCGATTCGCTGTGGGCATAATGGCCTTCAATGGCTTCCGAGATTTCTTGGACAGGGGCCGTTTGGGTATGGACGTTGAGGCCGGTGCGGCTTTCAATCGTGTCCACCGCAACGATATTTAACGG
>JAOUQB010000135.1 GCA_029879555.1 Nitrospirota bacterium
GTTTAGAAGATGCGGTGGCTAAAGGGGAAAACGTCAACATTCACCAGGCGGTGATTGCTGGGGAAAAAGCCGGGCTCTCTTTTCGTTTACTCATGCAAGTCAGAAATAAAATGATTGATGCGTATCAAGAAGTCATGCGAATGCAGGTGTGAGAAGGATTCGTTCGTAATGCGCGGTTGTATACGTGGTGGAGTGCACGTCCTGTGTCGTTGAGGAATTTGTAGCTAATGGGAACATTTTCGGAAAGTCTTGTCAGTAATTTTCAGGCCCTCACCCTTGGGCAGAGATTAGGGGCCGTGGTGGTACTGGCGTTGGCCATCGCCACGATTCCGATGTTGATGATGCTAGGAAAAGAACCCGAACTGGTTGTCTTGTTTTCTCAATTGGATTCAGAAGATACGCGCGCCATTATACAAGAACTGGGGAAACAGGGTGTGACCTATGAGGTTGGCGAAGGCGGCAATACGATTCAGGTCCCTGCCGAGCGGGTTCATGAGTTGCGCCTGCAGTTGGCATCCGTTGGCCTTCCCGAATCAGCAGGCGTTGGTTTTGAAATTTTTGATCGGACCGGAATTGGCGTCACTCCCTTTACGCAACAAATGAATTATCGTCGAGCCCTTCAGGGGGAATTGGCTCGTACCATCAGTCAAATTTCACAAGTCGATCGGGTCCGAGTGCATTTAGTCATACCTGAGAAGCGGTTATTCGCCTCAGAACAAAAACCTGCACAAGCTGCCGTCGTCCTGACGTTGAAGCGAGGGAAACCCTTAGGCGCCACACAGGTTCAAGGGATTGTTCATTTGGTGGCGAGTAGTGTCGAAGGCTTAGATCCCAGTCAGGTCACGGTTGTGGATAATCATGGAGAGGTGCTGAGCCAGAATTCAGCCGATGCAGAGGCACAATTGACGGCCACGCAAATCGAAACACAGCGCCGTGTCGAGCATGACTTGGAACAACGGGTTCAGACGATGTTAGACCAAGTCTTAGGGCGAGACAAATCGGTGGTGCGTGTGACCGCACCGTTGGAGTTTCGTCAGGTGGAAACGACGGAAGAGAGTTTCGATCCGAATAGCCAGGTGGTACGAAGTGAAAATCGAAGCCAAGAGAAAGTGGTAGAGCAGGGTCTCGGGCCTCAAACAGGTGTGCCTGGGGTGCAAAGTAATGTCCCCAGTGCTCAGAGGTCAGCTGGCGGACCGGGACCAAAAGAAGCGAAGCGGAAAAACGAAACGTTGAATTATGAAGTCAACCGAAAGGTGAGCAAAATTATCGAACCGACGGGAGCGATTCAACGGTTAAGTGTAGCCGTGTTGGTGGATGGCACCTACGAAGCGCCAGAAGGCGAATCCGGAAAGGCGTCGGATGAAGCAAGTGCTAAAAAATATACACCACGCCCAGAGCAGGAAATTCAAAATCTTATTCTCATCGTGAAAAAAGCCGTTGGATTTTCCGAAGAGCGAGGTGATCAAATTGAAATGATCAATGTGCCGTTCGAGACACCAGCTGTTCATGAAGGGGAGGAAGGAATGACGGCAGGGGTTCAGGCGTTCCTCGGGACGTGGGGCGGATTCATTAAGCCGGTCTTATTTTTCTTCCTTGGTGTGATGGTGCTGTGGTTTGTGATTCGCCCCATGGCCTTGAATTTCAGTAAACCCTTGGCAGCGCCGGTGGTCTTGCCGCAAGCAGGGTTGCCAGCCACGGTGACTGAATATGAAGCCCAAATTACAGAGACAGCCCAAGAAAAAGCAATGAAACTCGCCGCTGATAATCCTGCATCGGCTGCTCACGTGATTCGAACCTGGATTAAAGAAGAACAAGAACAAAAGGCTTAAGCCGTGAATGATACGTTGTCAGGATATGAAAAGGCCGCAATTTTGTTGTTGGCTATTGGCGAAAACGCTGCGGTGGAAGTGTTGAAGGTCCTCGACCAAAAAGATATCCGGCAGATTGGCACCTATTTAGGGGCGCTAGTCAATATCGGGCAAGAAGAGCATCGGTTTGTCTTGAAGGAATATATGGAATTGGCCGGCGCCTCGGGGCTCAGTGTCGAAGGGAAAACCTATTTGGCCAAAATTCTCAATGCCGCGTTAGGGAAAGATAAGGCGCGACGCATCTTGAGTTCTCTGAATACGTCGGATAATGCAGGATTTGAAACGTTGAAGTCCTTAGATGCCGTGTCGATCGCCAATTTATTGACCTACGAGCATCCACAAACTGGAGCCCTTATTTTAGCCAATTTAGAGTCGGATCAAGCCGCCCAGATTTTGGCCCTGCTCCCTGCCCATAAGCGGGATGCGGTTGTCTACCGCCTAGCCACGACCGAAGAAGTGTCGCCCAATATGGTCGATGAATTGAATGGAGTGCTTCAGGAAGAATTACGGCTGGGATCGTCAAAAAATGCGATTCCTGTTGGAGGGACAGGATTGGTCGCGGAAATTTTAAATTCCGTCAAGAAAAATGTGGAGGGCGAAATCTTCACCGCCTTGGAAGCCAAAGACCCGGATGTGGCCGAAGAAATACGTGGGAAAATGTTTGTGTTCGAAGATCTGGAAGCGATCGATGATCGGGGCATGCAGGAAGTGTTGCGTGAAGTCAGTAAGGAAGAATTGCTCTTGGCGCTCAAGCCGGTTGAAGGCCCGCTACGCGATAAGTTCATGAATAATATGTCGAGTCGTGCCGCAGAATCGTTGAAGGAAGATATGGAAACACGTGGTCCAGTCAAGCTGAGCGATGTGGAGGCGGCGCAACAGAATATTATCAAGACGGTCCAACGGTTGGCCGGTGAAGGGCGTGTGGCGCTTGGCGGAAAAGGCGAAGAGCAGATGGTCTAACGCTGGGGAAATGATGGCACACAACGATCACGTACAAAATTTTGAGATGGTGGAATTGATCCCCAACGGAGGGAAGGACCAGGAAGAAGAGGAGCAATCCCACGATTGTTCGCTGCTCCAGCAGCATGCTTTTAAACAAGGCTGGGTTCAGGGCGTCAAAGATGGACGGGCGCAATGCCAGGAAAAAGTTGATGAGGAACTCAAGCGGGCGGTCCAGTTGGCCAATCAGATTGGGCGGGCTCGAGTGGTCGCGCTGGAGGAGCAAGATCGAGATATTGTGGAAGTGGCCTTGGCGATTTCCAAAAAAATCATATTACGAGAGATTGAAACAGACAAAGAACTCGTTGTTCGGCAGGTGCGCCAGATTTTGGGGCTTCTACTCAATACCTGCCTAGTGACTCTGAAAGTGCACCCCCAAGATCTTGCTTCGTTGGAACCACTCCATGCCGTCTTACGGGCAGAATTTCTTGATGGGGATCATTTAAGCATTCAAGGGGATGTTGAGGTGCAGCCAGGGGGATGCGTCATCGAACAGGCTGGGTTGCAATTAGATGCCCGTCTTGAGCAGCAATTGGAAACCGTGGCTGCCGAATTTGGTTTGGAAAGGACTTCGTCGTGAGCGTGGGAACGATTCACCAGCGTTTGGATGAACTGTCAACGACTACGGTCACGGGTCGGGTGGTGAAAGCCGTGGGGCTCACATTGGAAGCCACCGGGTCAGGGGCCGCAGTTGGGCAGCGCTGTCATATCTTTAGTCAGCGGCGTCAGTCGATTCTTGAGGGGGAAGTTATTGGATTTAAGGAGCAACGTGTCGTCGTGATGCCCTTTGGGCCAGTCCGAGGGATTGGTGCTGGTGACTTGGTTCGCTATGACCCCAGTTCCCCACGGTTGCTGGTCGGACAAAATATGTTAGGGCGAGTGGTCGATGGCTTGGGCCAACCGGTCGATGACAAGGGCCCCATTTCCCGCAGTCAGCGGTATGCCCTCTATGCCCCTGCTCCTGCGCCCATGAAACGGAAACGTATTGCTAGGCCCATGGATTTAGGCGTGCAAGCCATCAATGCATTGTTAACCTGTGGTGTCGGACAAAAAATGGGCATCTTTGCAGGAAGTGGAGTGGGCAAGAGTGTTCTCATGGGCATGTTATGTCGTCATACGAAGGCCGATGTGAATGTGATTGCGTTGGTGGGAGAACGCGGCAGGGAAGTGAAAGAATTTCTAGAACGAGATTTGGGAGCTGAAAGTCTTCGTCGGTCCGTGGTCGTGGTCGCCACGTCGGATCAATCGCCACTGGTGCGCGTCCGAGCTGTGTTTGTGGCAACGGCTATTGCGGAATATTTTCGGGATCAAGGTAACCAGGTCCTCCTACTGGTTGACTCCCTCACCCGTTTAGCCCATGCCCAACGAGAGGTAGGACTGGCAGCTGGAGAACCGCCTACAACAAAGGGGTATCCGCCTTCCGTCTTTACGCTCTTTCCCCAAGTATTAGAGCGGGTGGGTCCATTAGAAAAAGGTTCAATTACTGGTCTGTACACGGTGCTGGTGGATGGTGATGATTTGAATGATCCCATCGTCGATTCGATGCGCTCCATTTTAGACGGGCATATTGTGCTATCTCGGCAATTGGCCATGCAAGGGCATTTCCCTGCGATTGATATTTTGCAAAGTGTCAGTCGGGTGATGTCGGACATTGTGTCGGATTCACATGCCGAGGCGACCAGAACCATCATTCAATTGATGGCGGAATATCGAAATTCAGAAGACTTGATTAATTTGGGGGCCTATCAACAAGGAAGCAATGCACGACTGGATGCGGCCATGCAGATGAAAGAACCCATTGATGGTTACCTGAAACAAAAGCGTGAAGTCCCTGTCAGTATAGAAGAAAGTTGGAAAAATCTTGAGACCTTGACCGCACAGGGTCGAAGTCTCCTCACCCCACGAGGAAAAACACGATGAATTGGACGACCTTACTACGATTTCGAAAACAAGTCGAAGACTTGGCTCGGGAAGAGGTGGTGTTGGCCGAATGGGAAAAAAGCCAAAAGGTGAGTGAGCGGGAAGCTTTGGGGCGGGAAATGGAAGCGTTAGTGACGGAATTGGAATACCAGATCCATCTGGGGATGGAGACGCTGTTGGCGGAGGAGCGGTATCGATGCCTGGATCAGTTGGGGATAGCCATGGAAGGGCGGACAGAAGAGATTCAGACCTTAGAGGAAACCTTGTGCAGGTTACGGGAGCAATTGCAAAAGGCCTATCACGCCAGACGGGTGGTTGAGCTGGTGATTGCCAAAAAAGAGGCCGAGGTGTTGAAACGAGTGGCCGCACAAGAACAGCGTCTTCAAGAAGACGTGTCCGCACATGCGTTTGTCACCTGTCACCTTGAAGAAATGACCTAGTAGCATGATGTTGCCTAGTCGAAGAAAAATTATCTGGTGGTGTGGTGTCGTGTTGGTGTGGGCGACGGCGGCGTGGTCTGTGCAAGCGACCACGGAACCCGAGCTGGGTGAACCACTTGAAAATCAACACGTTGAGGAGAATTACTCTGAGGAGCCCCGGAATGAAGAAACCACGTTGCTAGAAGATCTTCAGGTTCGCTTGAAGGCGATCGAGGAACGGGAACGTGGATTGCAACTTCGCGAAGAACAGATCGTGTCGCTGCAGCGCGATTTGGAGGCGCTGGCCGCACGACAGGCCAAAGAAGCCAAGCGGTTGGAAAAAGAAGCGACCGCGTTAACGGAAGAGCAGCGGAGGTATTTAGAGCAAGACCCTGCTCTTGTGCATTTATTGAAAATTTATGAAGCCATGGATCCTGAAGAAAGTGCGTTACGCATCGAACAAATGCGAGAGGGGTTGGCCTTGGATATCTTGGCCGGAATCAAGAATAAGACGGCTGCAGGAATTTTGGCCGGAGTGAATCCAAAGATGGCCGCCCGTCTATCGGAAGGGCTTCAGCAATATCGTGAACGGAAATTGAAACGACCAGTCGATTCAAAAACACCAAAATAAACCATGAATGCCCTCCTTCCCATATTCGTGATCCCACCAAACCTCTCCTCCGCCAGTAGCGGCGATGGGGTAACGACGGGGCCCTTAGGGCAAGAGAGCCAGGGGCCATCGAAGCCGTCAAGCCAAACCTTTGCCCAGGCATTTTCACAGGTACTCCATGAACAGAGTGATCGGCCGGGGTTTTTTGAGCAATTGCACACGTTGATTGCTACGCGAAGGCCGCAAGAGGAGCCTTTGCCGAAATCTTTGTTAGATCCTGTCGTTCATCATCTTCAAGGGCTGGTGAATCCCGAGAGTGTGGAAAATCTCATCGGTAAGATTCAAACAAATACAACTCAGGAATTGCCTCCAGAAGCCCTGTCGTTCGTTGAGGTCGATCCTGGGTTGGAGATTGCTGCGTTGGTATCTCCGCCATCGACGACCGCGCCAATTGAGGTGACACATTCATCTGGTTCAAAACAGGATTCGGGACTCTCCTTAGAGCCCATTCCTAAAACGGGAATCGGGGCCACGATTCCTCATGCTTTTGTTCAAAGTATTCAAGCGAAGCCTATTGTTGGTTTTCAGGGGCAGGATTTGAGCCAACAGGGGCAGGATTTGAGCCAATCAAGTGGAAACTCTACGTTGGGCAATGGGCAATCTCACCCAAATATTGAGGGAAGATCAGATGCGAGCATCGGAATTCCTGGACCAAAAATAGTAGAGGTAGGAATAGGATCTAATCAGGGTTCCCTGCTCAAAGGCCATGAATCAGGTGTTCCTTCACAGGCATCGCAAGAAGTTGTCGTGAAGCAGGCCTCCTTAGGAGGCACACCAGAGGAAAAGGTCCCGGTATCGCCTGCTGGACTCACGCT
>JAOUQB010000136.1 GCA_029879555.1 Nitrospirota bacterium
GGTCCTCCTTGCCGACCCAGTGTAAACCATGTGCTCGGTTTATTCTGTAAATCATCTTACCGGTTTGTACCCCCTAACCCTCTCCCTGAAAGGGCGAGGGAGCTCTGAACTGTCTTAGTTGAAAGTTAAAATACTTTAGAATCTTAATTCACCGCATTTGATTTTATTGATTGATCCCTGCCGCAGGTCTAAAGGTATTCAGAAGCACAAACTTTCTGAAAATCCACCTAACCTCTTTTTCCCCAAAGAGGAACTTTAGTGGAACTCCGCAGACCGTTGCGTGGACTATCACGTTCAGCTGACAATTTCAAAAAAACTATTTTCGATTGGCAAGGAGAAAACGGAAGGTCAGAATTCTTTGATTTTGTAGAGGCCGCAGATGAGGAAAGGGCTATGCTCCGGGACCTGTTCATCTATGAATTGCCGACATTCATTGGCAACATCTCGCGATTGAAATAGATGGTTGTCATTAAGGTCAGCAGCCCAATGGGGTTGGGCCTGATCGCGGGGACATCCACAGTTTGTCAGCCCACTCAAATGGCCGCCATCGGAAATATCGTATCCCAGGAATGTCCAATTTGGGTGAATGGTGGCCGGTTGACTATCACCCAGATGTAGCCCAAACTTGGCTCCCGCCATCACACTCGGTTCAGCGACACAGGTGATTCCAACAATCCACACTAGGCCGGGAAAAGGTTGGGAATAGCCATTGAGGTATTGTTCTAGTTCTTCTAAATTTGACCATATCGGACTATTGGGTCCAATCCAAACTTCAGGTTCTTTGGGTCCTTCCCAGGTAATCTCTGCCTCGGGACCGGACACAAATCCATTAAGTAATCGAGGCCAGACAATTTCATCGGTAGAGAATATTCGTAGTGTATCTTTTCGCCAGGCAAAGGTCTCCAATCGCCTTTCGTCCCAAAGAATATCTTTGGGAAGCCACATCACCCGGGCATCAAAGCCCAGCACTTTTTCATATTGGTGCAAATCCATCTTGCTTGGGACCACAACGATTTCTGTAAAGTTTACTGGCGTGAGTGAGGCCTTGTGATTGAGGGCGAGTTTACGTTGGAAGGGCGGGGGGAGGAAGCAGGAGTTTCTGCTCAACTTCAGTTGTCATTAGACCAAGTTCTCATGGATCAAGTCTGATTTGCGGTCGTCCTTGGCTTTAAGGCTCGATGTCAAACATTTTTGGGAGTGACCATTAACCGGACCATCATGTCAGGGAAACCAACCACGCGGGCTAAGGCACTATACCGCTGGCCAGGCTTCAAGGTTTCCTCAAAAGTCAGCTGGCATTCCACAACCTGCTCCTGGCCTGGATCTAGCACAAACTGGTGAGGGGTAAACCCCACCGGCACTCGAGTCTTAGTTTTGCCGTCTTCGCTGATAAATTCTGATAATTCAAAACTGACTTCGATCTGTTGAGGCTGCTTATTGGCAATGACAAACGCCTGGGTGTGCGCCTCCCCTGTTTTGCCTTCAAATGGAATTTCGGTTTGGGGCTCCTTCCTGGTGCCCTCTTCACTTGTCTGTTGGCCAGTATCCCCTGGCTTCACACAGGCTGGTGCAAATACGGATTCAAGCATGCTCGTGCTCAAATCCAGGCCCGCATGCATGATACTGACATAGTAATCCACATGGCATTGCATCAATTTTCGTACAAATTCTGTGCCTTCATCTTGCGCAAAATGCGCAAAACGTTTCTGCATCTCTTCGGCGCTCCATTTCCCGGCTGAAGCCTCCCCCATTATTTGAAAATACCGTTCCCTCGCTCGTGTGCCCTCATCGAGAACCCGCGTCCCTAGATTTTTCACTTGTTCGCTGTAGTCGGTATAATCCACGGGAATTTCCTCCAAATGCTCATGTGCAATTTCTGCTGAAGATCGACTACCCCTTTTGCTTGCTCTTACTGGGGGGCGCCGTGCCTATCGGTCTCACCGGAGTTGGCTCCTCTTGCTCTGGTTGAACCATTCTTCCCACAGGCTGAAAACACAGTTCTTCACATTGAAAATGATCATACCAATGATGGGCCACAAGCCGAGTGGGGATTTCCCCATGGTTTATGTGGCAATGGGGCACATTTTTCCGACGCGTTCGCAGCCGCAGACACACGCATTGTTCATATCGACCAGCGACCGTCACTTCTGATTCGTAGATCTCGTTCGAATCAAATGCATCGCTGGCCTGCACCGCTACCGTGACGGTTTTCATTTCCCCCGGTGCGAGGACGAAATTATTTGGCGTGAGCTGGGGACTTTTCCCACTGTCATCACCACTGCTCCGAAACGTGGAGGCCCTCAATGTAAAATTGGCATTCTGCTGACCGGTATTCCGAATGTCCATCACTCCAGTCACAGTCTCTCCTTCACAGGCCTCCCATTCCAGTTCACAGACACAGGAAGGTGGGCATTCCGTTTCAGGTATTTCACAAGATTTCCTGGCCACCTTTTTCAGCTCAGGAATGGCTTTTGATAGTCCCTGGATATATGCATCCATGAGGGGTTGTCCGATCTTGAACGCCTGAGACATGACCTCGTTGGACATTTGATACCATCGTAAAGCGGCGGTGCGCATATCCGCACTGACCGTTGGGCACCAGCTTATTGTTTTTGTGTCCATAGGAATCTCCTTTGCACGCATAGGACGGTGTGATTCAAGCCCAAGGCTCCCCTGTTATCGATTCGTATAAATGTCTACCAGAAGGCTGGCTGAGAACAGTTCAAATTCAGCAAAGTAATGCCGGTGAGGTTGCAGACCATCAGGCAATTCAATGACGCCTTTCATGACCTGGGTTTCACCTGGCGCGAGCGTCAAGTTTTTCCATGTGAGGGTAACCGGGCCGGGTTGCTGGTTGGCTACCAGACAAAGCATCTCCTGTACCGAGCCTTCTTCACGTGAAGGCGAGCCTTCGTCTTGTTTCTTTTGGCATATGGCTTTCATGCTTTGCACCACTTGCGACCCCATGCCTTCGGAGCCTTGCAAGGCCGCGACCCATTTCTCACCCACCGACATGGGAACATTGCCGACGTTGGTCACCACAAATTCCCGCTCAAACCTCTTTTGATCTTTTTCAGAAACCGTCACAATGTCCGGTTCTACTTCAAGTTCCACGCTCTCACTGATTCGGATCTGTACCGGCTGACTCTGGTCACCAATCTGAACCGTGGCCTGGTAGGTGCCGGGAGGGGTTGAGGGATCAACGGGGAAATCAAGTGTGACACGACTTTGTTGGCTCGGATACATTCGACTAAAAATTCGGATCTCTTGAAGCGGTTCAAGAGTTTGACTGCGTAGTTTGGGAGCTTGTATGGGGATTGATCTGACGGTAAGTTTCGTGTCCGAATCATTTTGAATGGTCAACGTCCCCTGCACCCGTCCGGGACTCCCATAAATTATAATCGGTTGTTGCGCGTCATGAAGAAGCTTTAAACCCTGGATGTTAGTGGGTCTACCCATGGGAACCTCCTACCGGCAGCTTTCTACACGTCGAGGTTGATATTTTTCTGTAATTATCTGCGATTCACCGCAAAGGGAAAAATTGACAATTTCTACCCCGAAGATCGAAATACCCAAATTATAATGTGCCGGCAAATGGGCCCGCACATCCGGGATCTCTTTGATCGCCAGATTCACCGTGGAGGTGGTGTTGGCATCAATCTCAATTCGAGGAAGCTCTTTGACACGAACATTGGAATTGATATCCCCAAATTCGATGCGGGGAAGCTCTTTGACTCGAGACACGACTTCCGGCAATTTTTCAACCGACATGTGCATATTATCTAAATCCGCATCAACAGCCACATCATAGGCCCCTCCCCAATTTGCGACTTTGTGCTTATACGTAGGCATTCTCCCCTCCTGTGTTAAATTTGAGCGGGGGAATTCTTCCTTTTATGCAGGAAAATAATACTTCGTTCCCCATAAGTCACACGTCTTAATCTGTGCCATTTGTTAAGACTGGCCATTTCTCAAAAAATGTGAAATATACTGACATGTTTGATAGGTAATATCAACTCGCGAACAACGCGTCTTGCCAACAAGGATCACCCCCTCAATGACTTCCTAAGAACTTAAGCAGATCCGCGTTCCCTACCCACAAACAACGTGTTCTACTCTCTGGATGATAGACGCCACTTTTGTTCAACCGTTTACTCATCTGATCATCATCAAATAGAATGCACTAAGAATTGGATGTCACACAAATATGGCTACTAAAAAACCAAAAACCGCCGATTCAAAAAAACCACGAATTTCATCTCGTCCGTCATCGACTCGCTCGTCAAAAAAGAAGCCCAAGGCAACGGCGACCAGCCCCTCCCTTCAGGCAAAGACTCCCAGTGCCCGAACAGGGTCTAAAAAGATCACGCCCAAAAAGGTTGTCTCCCCAAAAACTCCACGCAAACAGCAATCTATTCCGGCAAAACGGGCGAGGCCAAAAAGAGAATCCTCAAAACATTCTGAGCCTTTAATGCAGGTAAAGGCCCGCTCACAAACGATTCGGACCGTTTCGTCAAAAAAGCCGGCCTCCCCTTCAACCGGTCGCAAAAGCATCACAGGCAACCTCCCCAAGACATCAAAGCGTCAGCAGAAAACATCCCCCCGAGACTCTCACACGACGCCGGCATCGACTCTCCGTTCGGTCAAGGATGTTCCTGCCAGTTCCACCTATGCTGTGGTGGTTCAAGAAAATAAGGATAAATATGCTCTGTTTGAAGAGGCTTTAAAGAAATCAGGCTTTTGGTTTGCCCTGGAGGAAGCCCGGTTCCGCGCGGCCGTCGAGAAAGATCATTTCTCTATTGTGATCAAGCCGGACTTTCAGGCTTATGAGTTAACCGGCTCAACGGCGACTGATCCGCAACTCGTGGAATATCTCATCGATCAATTACATGAACGTGGCTACACCCAGGTCATCGTTGCTGAAAGCCGAAACAGCTTTGATCTATGGCTTGAGAATCGCGATGTGCAAATCTTGGCGGATATGCTGGGCTATCATTATGTCACTCCCGGCGGCCGACCGTATGACATCATAGACCTGGCAGAGGACCTGGTTCCAGGACCCTTCACCTCAAGCAGTCTCCTCTATGGAACTCACCTGCCCCGCATATGGTGTGAAGCGGCTTTTCGAATCATCTTTGCGAAAAATCAGACAGATGATGAACAGGCCTATCGTCTTTGTCTCGACAATTTACTCTCTCTCCTTCCGCTCCGAGATAAAGATTATCACTATAAACATCGCTTCAAGGAGCAAGATGTCCTCCTAGAACTGCTAAAACATACGACGGTCGATTTCTGTCTTATCGATGGGTATCTGAGCAATCATGGCAATGCAGGCACCCGTGTGGCACGCCCCATCGAGACCCACTGCATCATTGCCGGCCAGCACCTATTGTTAACCGACTACGCTGCAGCCCGCAAAATGGGGTTGGACCCACAAACTTCCCCCAATCATGCCATAGCTCTGACCTCGATCGGGTTACCGGAACCTTACCGTCTAGATGGCGACCTGACTCCTTATGCACATTGGATCAACGTGCATCCCTTGATGCTGGAGTCGGTACGAAGCCGTCAACAATGGCCGGAGCTCAGCCAGATTTTGCAGCCTATCCTGCAGATGACCGACCATGAATCTTTCCCCTTCAAAGACCCAGTCATCGCCCAACTCAATCGTGTGGCAAGCTCTTACCTTTCAGGCATAGATGACAATCCGACCGTGTTCTGGTCCATGCTTACGTTGAATAACTTTTTGGGGCTGGTGTATCAGGAGCTGAAGGCCCTTCAGATCATGCATTGGAAGGATCAATTATGGCACCAGGACGCTCCCCTAAACATTCAACAGGACGCCTATACCATACGGGCATATGAAGCGATCGTTGAATATTTAGACCCGCTGGAAAAGCGAGCACGGTCCCTCTGTCGCGATGAGAATGGCTTACGCTGGGCCTTCCACGAGGATGGCTCCGTCTTGTTTGAGTTTTCTCGGATGATCCCGGTGGACTATGACGACTTTGTGAGCCGGGTGGATATCACCCGCAGCATTCAATTTATGAATGATTACATTGGTGGGAGAGCCATTCCTGTTCAACAGGATGGCCAAGGAAGAGTGACACACCAGGTTGAACGCAATATCTACCTCCCTCAACCCAATTACCTGGTGTTCTATCAAGGGCAAAACATCGATGTGAGTAAATTGGAATGTATTCGATACCAGGAGCATGAGCAGAAAATGTTTTGGAAAACGGTGAAAAGCGAAAACGGGTCAGCGAGCTACGATGACGGCACAGTTCGTTTTTCCCGACAGGATAATGGCGAGACGCTGGTGAGTGTTTTTGGCCGACAACAATTTACGCTGCCGTTATTTTGGCAGGTTGTCAATTTGGATAATTTTCCTGCCCTGAAACATGTCTTGTTTGCACATGCCTACACCACCTTTTTTTCCAACACGATGTCGAATTTTGAGGCAGTGTACGAAGGGCGCGATGTCCGGATCGGCAAAGCCTGGGACTCCCGGGCAGGTGAATCAGATGTTGAGCATGCCGCCTATTCTCTTTCCAATCAGATCGGCAAACTTCTGACCTCCTTTCAAGATATTGTTCAAGGGACGAATGCCTCAAAAGGAAGCTTCATCGCCAACCTGTTTACGACCTATCAGCCTCAACCCGAGTATATCGATGCA
>JAOUQB010000137.1 GCA_029879555.1 Nitrospirota bacterium
AGCACAAGCCTTCGCTTAGAAACCCTGAATCAGCCAAGCGGCATGTGGGATTGCACCCGCTGCATGGAATGTATTCAAGTCTGTCCAAAAGGCGTGGGACCCATGGACCGGATCATGGCTCTCCGGTCCAAAGGCCTGGAGCAAAAAGTTCCCTCCACGTGTGGCTCTCGCCATGCAGAAGTCTTCACCGACATCATCAAACATAAAGGCATTCTGGACGAACCCATGTTGGCTCTGAGAACGTTTGGGCTCAAACATGTCGGACGATTATTGGAGATGATTCCGATGGTCCTCCAATCGGCATTCAAGGGCAAAGTCCCATTGTCCGGCCCACTCCATCGCCCAATTCCCGGAATCCAACAGATTCAACGCCTGTTCAAACGGGTACGCCGAAAATCATAAGTAATTTCCTCTCCTTTGTAAGGAGAGGACTAAGGTGAGGTAGAAACTGCATGCCGCCCCATTTCATCATGAAGTCAAACACACACCGAAAGAGTACGACATAACATGAGGTACGCCTTCTTTCCAGGCTGCGTCTCCAAAGGCGCCTGTCCTGAACTCTATCAATCGGTCATACAGGTCTATCCAAAACTGGGCATTGCCCTGGAGGAAATGACGACCGCCTCTTGCACCGGAGCGGGCGTCCTTCAAGAGAAAGATGAAAAATTAGGGGATGTACTGAATGCTCGAACGTTTGCCCTGGCTGAGCAACAGGGCCTGCCGATCATGACCATTTGCAGCACCTGCCAGGGCGTCATGAGCCAAGCCAATCATCGGCTCACCACACAACCAGCCTATCTTCAGGAAGTGAACGACATGTTGCAGGAAGAAGGACTCAGCTATCGCGGCACCACCACGATTAAACATTTCCTGTGGATTTTATTGGAGGACGTTGGAGAGGATGTTCTGCGAGCAAAAATCACCAAGCCCTTAACCGGCCTTCGAGCCGCCCCCTTCTACGGGTGCTATATTCAACGGCCAACCGAGGCGTTAGGCTTTGAAGAACATCCTGACAGAGGAAAGTCCTTAGAACGCATCATTGAAATTCTCGGGGCAGAAGTCGTGGACTTTCCAGGGAAAACCCGGTGCTGCGGATTTCCCATTCTGACCATCAACAAGATCAACTCCTTATCCATGGTGGCCACCCATACTCAAGATGCGAAATCGCATGGCGCCGATATCATGGTGACCCCCTGCCCACTCTGCCACCTCAACCTGGACGGCATGCAATCCCAAGCTGCCAGTCAACACCACACGTCCATCAACCTTCCCATTCTCCACCTCCCCCAACTCCTCGGCCTCGCCATGGGGATGGATCCGAAAAGCCTAGGGCTGAACCGAAATTTAATCTCTGCTACCACGGCCCTACAAAAAATCGGGGTTGGATAAATTTTCTAACTAGAGCTGCTTTTACCAAAGTCATTTCTACAGGATTCCATCCTCGTCATTCCTGCTAGCCTTTGGCAGGAATCCATCTCCATTTTCACTTTGTCGCCCCCCAACGCCGAACTTGTTGCAATTTGTATTTTGCCGGGTTTCGCCCCAGAACGCCGAGCCACTTTTGTTTCGGCAAAAGTGGCCAAAACCAGTGACACCCAGTCCGGCCACATGCGAAGAGACGAACGCAAGGAGGAGGGCAGCACAAATCGCGGAGCTTGTCCTGAGGCTTCTCGAAGGGCTCGGACAAGGCCCGCCGAAGAATAAGAGCCTTCATCCAGAGCCGGCAGCAGGCGTCGGATATAGGAATTGAAGTGCTCAAAGATCAAGAAGAGGAAATCAAGAATCAAACACATGGAGATTCCCTTGAAGTAACCGAATGCCCCATTCGATTACATGGGCAGCGGAATAGGTTGCAAAATATTTGTACTCTCAGGAAAACCCTGTCATAATAAAATAAGAAATTCGTAATTTATGAAATAAGGATCATAGGCATGAACAAACAGACTTCAGGAGACCATATCTCAGTCTTGGTCAAAGTGCGTCGCGCCGCACAAATCACCCTCCCGCGTGAAATCCGCCAAGCGGCCCATTTAGAAGAAGGTGATTATCTGGAAGCAGAAGTCATCGAGTCCGGCATCTTGCTCCGGCCTGTGAGTATCGGCACTCGGGAACCCACCTCGAAACAGCAAGCCGACATCCTTGCCGTGGTGAATAAAGAACGCCGGGCCTATGCCGCCCAACGCCGTCGTTGACGCCTCGGTGCTGGTCAGCGCCTTCCTGTTTCCTGCCAGTACACCCGGACAGGTTATGCGCCTGGCCAATCAAGGGCTCTACACCCTGCATCTTTCGCCAATTTTGATGGAAGAAGTGACCCGTTCCCTCAATAATCCACGTTTAAAAAAACCCTACGGACACACCGAAGAAAACGTGCGTAGATGGTGCCAGGAAATCATAAGTGAAGTTGGCTGTCTGTGGACCAAGAATTTACCAAAAATTGGGCAAGTCTGCCGTGATCCTGATGACGATCATGTCATTGCGACTGCCGTGGCCGTAAAAGCCAAATGGATTGTCACCGGAGATTTGGATTTACTTGATCTTGGTAAATACCAAGGCATTAAGATGGTCAATCCCCGGACCTTTCTTGATGAAATACTTGCAAGGTGAAAATGCAACCGAATTCCCCATAAGGTTACCTAAATGAAGATTTCTTGATTCATTGAAGGATGCGTGTCCCCCTTCCAGACCATCATTTCAATTTGCGCTATTCAGGGTTTTACACAAAAAGCCACAATTGATAGGCGCTCCAGACTGCAAGTCATTGATTCTACGTACATCTTTATTGGCGCTTTTCATAAAAGCAAAAATTGAAGATGTACCCTATTGGAAGAGTTTCTAAAGTCTCTAGCCAGGTATTTTAAAATGAATGCCGAGTTCAAGGTAGTTAGGGTACTCCGCGTATTGGTGTAAAACTGTACTCTTAGCCACTTCCTTCATGCTGACATTCTGGCCTAAGTTTTCATCGGATAATTTTACAACGGGATTTAGCAACCGAAAACCCGTTGAATTAAATAGTATTGAAAATGGGTTGCACAAAGGAACGTTTGTGCAACAACATTTAGAGAGGTATCCTGACGCAGGAGCTAAGGTCGCTCAGTGGTACAGTACTTCGCCTCCTACCCCCTAAGTAGGGATAAGGTCTGTTATAGACGGGCTCTTTCCCGATGATCAACAATTATAATATTGTCATTACATGCCACTTCATCTCTATAGATGTAAGATTTGTGATTCCCTCGTAACACGCACAGCGTCTTGGCCATCTTGGTTTACTGTTCGTCGTTGTCCTTCCTGTCACGTCTTTCTTTCAGGAGCCCATCAGATTTATCTTCATAATCCGCTTGCCCTTTTAGAACCAGTGGGGGCAGGGACAAGTACATTTCTTGCTTGCCTTCATCAAGAACTGATGCGATCGTCATATTTCCGTGCCGTTACCAGTGACTTAGCGTATACCAGGCTAACTCGGGTCATGGCTTCTCATGAAGAAATGCCGGCATGGCCCGCTGCTAGGTTTGTCCTTCCGAGTCACGTCTATCAACCCATGTCGTTTACCCATGAGAGAGGGGCCTATGACCTAGTGGTGGGCCCAAGGAATGATCTTGCGATCGGCGAAGGGTCAGACTCGCGGGCAGATAGAGAGTGGTTACATGTGATACGAGGATGTCTGGGAGTCATTTTAGTCTTTTCGGCCGAAGAATTTCCCAAGGGAGCCGATGCCGGAAGGCGGAGGATTTTTTTTAAACACTGTGATCGAGCTCTGGCTCTCCGTCTTCGAAGAATACTTTCTGGAACACATTCCATTCGGCGATTAGTGATCTTGGTCACGAAGGTGGATTTGATCTCCACTCACAAAACAGAAGCAGAGACACAGGTGACTCAACTCGTCGATGAATTTCTTCCTACGGTAGTTGGCGTCTTGCTCAACGCGGGAGTATCTGTTCGTCCGATAGCGACAACAAGTTTTGGATTTAAATTTACGGTTCTGGACCCAATAGATCGGCTTCCGAGTGGGGCTCAGTTCTTTAATATTTTAACCCCCATTGAATGGATAGTTCGTGGGAATGACGATAATAAAAAAATCACTGCACTTGTAAGCCCTCATACTCTCTCCAATACCCATCTCCCCTCTTCTTTAGGGGAAGCCCCGAATCTTGCTTTTGATGTGGCGTTATCCTTTGCGGGGGAAGATCGAATCTATGTGGACCAAGTGGCCGAGGGTTTGCAACTGCAGGGGGTCACTGTATTTTATGATCGGTATGAAGAGGCTGCCCTATGGGGCCAAGATCTGACGCAAAGGTTAGCCGAAGTCTACGGCGAACTTTCTCGTTTTGTGGTTGTATTTGTATCAAGACATTATGCCGATAAGGCCTGGCCAAGTTATGAGCTGCGAAGCACGCAGGTGCGTCTATTACAAAATAGAGCTCAGACAATTTTGCCCGCTCGGTTTGATGACACTGAAATTCCAGGTCTCCCCAAAACAATTTCCTATGCCAACCTTGCTGAGCTCTCTCCTCAAGCATTAGTTGCAAGAATAGTCGAAAAATTAAAAACGATTGAGGGGGCGAAACCAGTCTCCTAGGAAAGATTGAGATCATACCAAGCTTAACCTGGAGCATATACTGTTTGGTTGACAGGATTCTTAATTTCCAATTTTTGCTTTTTGCCAAAGCGACAATTGACCTAGAGGACCGAAAGTAACCGTCTACGGTGATCTGTTACATGGATGAGTAACTGAAATCATTTCTGCTCCCTTTTCAAGAAAAACCAACCCTTTTCTCTTTTTGATTCCCAGTCGCCTTCTGCCAACCCAAAGGTCGAAGTTTATTATCAATCAGCGAACTCCGTCTGAGTCCCTTCGCGAGGCCTCAGGACAAGCTCTACGAGTTTGCTCGGTGTCGGTGAACCACGAAGGAACCCCAAAGAGCTTGCCCCTGCGGAGGCAGGGGGCCAGGACACGGCCAACATGGTTTTGGTTCCTTTTGCCGAAACAAAAGGAACTCGGCGTTGGGGGGCGAAACCCCTTCACAACAAAGATGAAGATGGATTCCTGTCAAAGGCCAACAGGAATGAGGCGGATCGAAAAGATATCTGCCAAAAACTAGCAGGAATGACGGAGAAATGGCTTTAATCCTTTACCCTTCCAGACTCAATGCAATGGCGTAGATGCCGAATTGGGGGACCCAGTGAGCATGTTTACGATAGTCATTGCGCCAGCATTCAGGAAGATTCATATGGGTCACGATATGATTGACATACATGTCACGAAATTTTTGATCCTGCGTGAATTGAAAGAGGGTCCAGAAGGACCAGGCGCGGCTAAAGTTGAGTCCTGCCGAATGTGGCGTGGGCGCGACGCATAGAGGCTCCATGAATAGGCCGTCCGGATAATATGATTCAAACCAACGCAACGATTCATCTTGAGGAAGAATCGTCAGAATAGTTCTAGTTCGTTGCAGAGAGGCTGCGAAAAACTCATCCGTCATGTGATCATATGACGGAGGCAATTTCTCATCAAGCAGAACTACCCACATCCGTGTAAACGCACGAAGTTTTTCCATTAATTCCTGGTCGACCTGCCATCGACCCCATTGCCACACATTCAGCAAGGCCCAGGATAAATTGCCATAGTCCCTCTGCTTCACATGCGCAATCACTTCTCCGGCACGAAGTGAAAATATCCATTCTTCTAACTTTTTTACAATTTCCCCAGCCAAGGGTAGCAAGTCTCGCTTTCCCCACCCCTGCTCTCGCTCAATCGCAAGCGTTAAAAACCACGAAAAGCCATAAGGCATTTCATGATTGAGTTCTCCGTTCCTGAATGAACCCAGCTCCGCATCAAGGCACTCGGAAGATAAAGCCGCATCGACGACTTCAGCCCACCGAGACTGTCCAGTCAGTCTCGCCGCCGCTAATAACGCATAGGCTCCATGCACACTGGAATGCCAATCAATGCAACCGCAGAAGGCCGGGTGGTCGGTATCGCGACGCAGAAAACTCTCTTCGACCTTTTCGGCCAACGCGATGAGGTCACCGTTACGTCGATCACAAAAACCGTTCCAGTCTGGAGGGACTTGGCTAGATTGTTGAGTAGACATTCGCTTATGCTTTCCCCTTACCATTCGAATGGGGCGCTTGAAAATTATTATTCAACACTCCCCGAATACGTCCCCCTAAAGGATACGTGATCCGCCGTTACATTGATGACTATGCCATTGTCGTCCGAACGCCTCAACCTTTCCATCGATACCACTTCCGGTGAGATGCATGCCCAAGTGGATGTGCCTACTGGAGTCATCCCCATTAGTGATATCGTACCCGTGCTCCGATCCTTAGGCGAACAAGCCCAGGCCCTGGAAGTATCAAACACACTCCAATCCGGAAAAACCATTTCCTGCCAAAAGGGGTGTGGGGCATGCTGCCGGCAGATGATACCCGTCTCCCCTCCAGAAGCCTTTGTTCTCATTGACGGCATGCACATGCTGCCATCCAATCAACAAGAGCGAATCCGACAGAATCTGGCTCTCACAAAGAAGCACCTGCAAAACGTAGGACTTCTTCACCCTCTTCAGGATTTGGCCGATTCCCCCCATCAACATTCAGACGACGAACTTGAATCCCTCAACCGAGCGTATTATGCCTTGCGCTTGCCTTGCAT
>JAOUQB010000138.1 GCA_029879555.1 Nitrospirota bacterium
TTTGGCAATCTCTTGTTTGAGCCAAGCGATGTGCTGGGCGAGGCCATCGGTTTGGGTAATGGCTTGAGGAATCGACGCTTGCAATGAAGCGAGCATCGTGTCTCTGAAGGTGGAAGATTTAATAAATTGCACCGCGTCTTTCATCTTTGGCTTAAGGGAAGAGAGATCCGTGGGGCAATGCTTGGCCGCCAACGCAAGCTTTTCTGCTTGGTTGGTGGATGAAGAAGAATCTCCTGCAAAGGTCTCGCTGACTCCCTGTCCACCCCCACACACCAGCACAAGACTGATTCCCAGAACACAACTCACTTTCTGCCTATTCATCTTCATTACTGTTTCCCGCAAACTGACAAGTGAACGAATCAAACCCATGAGCTCCTCAAGACCCACCCACTCCTCCACCTACATAATCAACTCGGCCAACCCGTAGGCGTGGTAATCTTGTCCATTGTAATGAACCACTCCCTGAATCACTCCCATCGCAAACCCGCCAATGACCCAATTGCCCATCGTCTTGAGGTCGTAAATTTCTAATTGCGCACGGCCCGCTCCAGATTGATTGACCCAATTCAGACCCCAGGCGCTGGGCCATCGATACAATCCCCAAGCTTGCCGATGATCTAATAGCGATACTTGCAGGACTTGAAACGGAGTGGTTTCCCCTTGAACCGCTAAAAATCCGCTCACCGTGCCGACCAAGGGGGCCATCATGTCACTTTCTTGCGAATGCACATAGAGGTCACCCAGCCCTTCAACGACCAGATAGAGTCCTTGAAAATGTTTCCACAAGCCCCAGTAGGTTCGTGAGAGACGATTAAATTCTGGCATCATGAAATATTCATAGATCACTCGACCTTGCAACGTTCGCCCTTTCCACTGTAGTTCGGCCGCTGCCGACCCCAACCAATACCGGCCACCGTCATGTTCACGCGCAAGTCGAACCGTAATCGGTTGGATCGAGAGGCTCAGATGATTCGGCGTGCTCTTAATCAACAGGCCTGTTTGGGGCATGCCTTCGATGTGAAAAAAAGAGGAAGGGGGAATGGTCTGCAATTCATGGGTCGAATTTTCGTACGATCCTGAGCCTTTCAGGGAAACCCACCCCTGCCGCTCATCATGCAAGACGACAAAATGTTCAGCCTGCCAGGCTTCCCCATCTCGGCCACGATTATTGTCTAGCGCAAACGCCACTCGACCTTGGGCGTCTTCACCCACAAACGACACATAATCCGACACGTATAACAGTGAAGTATCAGGGAGGGAAGGAATGTCGGAGGAGAATGGAACGGGCTCCATCCCCTGGCCTCGAGCGGGGGTTAGCCCCCAACTCAGCCCACACAGGATGGCAAGAGATAGACCACCGAAAACAAAAAGTTTATTCAGAAATATCCCTTACAAGAGTTGCACGCACCCCGATAGGTGCGTGCCCTTACCTGAGATCGCCAGACAATTTCAGAAGAGTCCGACTATTTGATGACAAAATGCCCTCGCCGATTTTCTTGCCAGCATTCTTCCGTTTGTTCCTGACAAAAGGGCTTGTCTTTTCCGTAACTCACCACTTGAAGGTTCTCACTCGAAATGCCCAAATCCTCTAAAAAGGCTTTGACCGCCTTAGCTCTGGCTTCTCCCAAAACCATATTGTAACTCTGAGTTCCGCGTTCGTCACAATGCCCTTCAATCACAATTTTTTTCTCCGCGAATTCAGCCTTTAATAACTCGGCATTGGATTTTAAGAGCGATGCCGCATCTTCTCGAATCGAAAACCGATCATAATCAAAATAGATATCGCTCAGGGCTTTTTCTAGCGTTTCCGTAATAATCTCAGCTTCGGCTGCCTCTTGGGGCATCACTTTGGCCATCTGTATAGGCTCCGTGGCGGCCGGAGGTACAGGGATCGAAGGCATTTCTGCCTGCGCAGGTTCTTCAGCTGGAGGAATCAAGGCCGCCACTTCCGGCGTTGGAGCAATAGCTATAGGGGTTTCTTGAGAGACAGAAGGACCGTCATCCTGACGAACCCTGGGCAAGGCGGGCATTTCAGGTTCAACAACAATCGGAGGGATACCAACCGCAGGTTGTTGAATGGGCGGTTCTTCTATGGAAGGAAGCAAGGCCACCACCGGCTCTTCCTGAGCCAGGGGAGTCGATTCTCCCTCTAATGGGACAAGCATACTGGATGGCACCTCAGGGGTTTTGGATGTCGCAAAAATCTCTGTTGGCAATGTGCTCCGGATCGCGGGCCTGGCTGGCTCCTCCACCGGAATATCAAAGATGGGCACAGACGGAATACTCGATGCCTGGATAGGCTGGAGGGTCACCTCTTCCACTTCTCTAACAACCACAGGTTCCGGCTCCACCTGAGCCAACTTCACTTTTTGCCCTTCACTCCCAGAAACGATGGTGGTGTGCAACCTTGAGCTACACCCTGCCAGCAAGCCCATCATACAACCCATCACGACCGTCATTTGAAGCACCCGAAGCCCCACACAACTCATTCTTCGCCGTTTCATCTTAACTCCTCCTACCCGCACACAGTTGAGAAAAATCGAACTGACCACGACCAGTGAAAACCATGGCCTACTTCTTAACTGTAAGAAGTCTCTTCTCAAGGAGTCAAGATTGCCTTGATGCTTCCCCCAAATACCGCGCCCTGACGCCCAATTCCATTTTGACCGCAAAGGGTCATACCCCCCCATAGGCTATAGATCTGACCAAAAGGAGAAGTTAGGCAACTGGTTCCTCGAATGCCCTTGAGGGGGAATGCCTGAGAAAATTCGATTAACCGACGCTGAGCCCGAGACCTGGCTCACAGGGAACGCCGCCCCCAGCTCAAAACCAGCGAACGAATCAGATTTGAGCAACAATACACAGGAGGGTTTTGACGCGAGGAACAGCCGTGACTGCCTGGAAAAAGCGCTAACAAAGCGGGCACAATTTTGGAAAGCCCCCTTTGCTCTCGTCAGGAAGGAATCAATCGAACGTGATCACCCTCTCCAATCGTGCCACCCTGTATCACCGTGGCGTAGACACCCACATTTCCCTGATTACGTTGGAGTGCGGTTCGTAATATTCCAGGGTCTTTAGGAAGATTTCCTTGTGGCAAGGTCGTCATGACACACCGCCCACATGGTCCTATGATACGCAATCGAACCTCGTCTCCAAATGCCAGAGTCTGACCGATCCAAGCTTGTTCCGCAAACCCGGTCGTGCCACTTATTGGGTCGATGACAAGGTTCGGACGAAATCGTTGCACGTCAAAACGTCCTTGAGGATACGCATCATGCAAGGCTTGCAGGGTGGCAGTGGTGAGAAGATGGACCCTGGCCGCATCGAAAAACGTTCCTGTGGGGAGGGCAAAATCAGTCACCGTCTCCTGATGATCTCCGCCCTCAATATCCGGCCAATATTCTTCCGAGCGAGCGGTCCATGAAGGCGGAAGCAAGGATTGCACACCTTTCACCGTTCCTTGCTCAGTCGCAAGCAATTGGACCTCCCTATTGAGCGCTTGGGAAAGGACCTGATTGAGATCCCTGTGCTCGCTGGTGACCGTCGTCCCATCGGGCAACGTGATGCGAACGGGAGGGAAGGTCTTGGAGTCCCCAAGCCTTACATAATTGGCGTGACAAGCAAACAGAGTCGGCCATTTTCGTGGATTTTTGGCCGTGGCCACCTTTCCATCCGATGGGTCGGAAATGGCATAGGATCGATCCCCGACCAACCCGTCGCTTCCAACCTGAGCCTCCGACAATTTTTCTCCTCCCATGGACTTTACCGGGTACCGCCGCAGAGACAGGATCGTTCCGATCTCTGATTGATAGGCATTGGGCATGTATAACCTTCCTTTTCCTTGCGAACAAGATTTAGACTAAAAATTCCTTTACCCTAGTTGATCCGCATTGCCTATTTGCCCCATCGTCTCTCTGCAAAAAGAAAAGGGCTCCAGGAAGGGGAAAAACTCTTCCAAGGAGCCCACCCCTGCCTATGGAAGTTCGACAATATCGGATTTCATCGGCCCCAGTAATCCGAGCAATTCATTCTGCTCAGCTTGCGGAACCTTAAAGCTATCCAATGCCGCAACCAGATCTTCCACTAAGGCTGAAAATTCGGCATTCGTAATGTGCATGCCGGCATGCGTCGTGACCATATCGCGTCCCGTATACGTACAAGGTCCACCCGTCGCGGCACAGACCTGATCAACAAGATGCCCCTTTAATCGAGGAATATCTGTCGTGGCAAAACGCCCATTAATCCGAGCATCGTTGGCCACATTGCCCACAAATTTATCCACGACCGCTGTAATGGCCGCCTTGCCCCCTAACCGCTCGTACAATCCTGTCGAAGCCTGACCGCCCGTGGGCTCCATCGTAGAACAGGCCATCCCAGCCAAAAGCAGACCAAGGACGAATGCAAAATTGGCGTATCGCGCAAAGAACTTCATGTCAACATCTCCTTCTGTATTGTTAAGGACCATAAGAAATCCCAACGCCCTGGATTGTTTCTCCAGGGCGTTGGTCAATGACAAACATACACGCAGAAACCAGGCTCACCGTGCAAGCCAGAACCCGGTGACGACCTAAGAAGCCTTCTTCACATCAGCCATAGATGCCCCAAAATTGATATGAAAGACCTGATTATCCAGCAACAAGGCCGGAACCGATTTGACCCCTGCCGCTTCAGCCTCAGCGACCCGACCGGGGTGTTGGGCAAAATGCACGACTTCAAGGGCATATTGATTTCGGTCAATGGCTTGCGCCACCATCCCCTCGGCTTCGACACAGACTGGACACCCGGCATGATAGAAAATCGCTTTTTTCATGGCTGCTCTCCTTTGAATGAAAATGGTTAATAGTTTCGACTCGATACCTTAATCAGAATCTCATATGGCTTTAAGTTTGTCAAGTCCGTATCGAGGCGATACAATAATCTCATGAGCGTCAGTGCCATGCATGATATTTTGGAACGGTTAGCCAATCTGCAACGGATGGAAATTCGGGCGTTTGGCGTACGGTATGGATTGCAGCCGGTACAAATCGAAGCCTTAACCTATCTGACACAATGCAATCGCTACTCAAATACACCGCAAGCAGTGGGGGAATATTTGGGATTAACGAAAGGCACGGTTTCTCAATCGCTCAAAGTCCTGGAACGAAAAGCCTTATTGCGCAAACAACTCGACAAACAGGACAAACGCATGGTGCATCTCACCCCAACCCCAAAAGGGAAGAAACTGGTGGAGGAATTGATGGCCGCTAAAGGCCTGAAAGCGGCATTGGAATCCACTCAATCCTTGCAAGTGGATGAATTAGCCCATGTGCTTCGGTCGGCCTTGCGCGGGATGCAACACCTTAACGAACGCAAAACCTTCGCGGCCTGTCATACCTGCCGCTTTCACGAACACCAACAAAGAGGCTCTGTATGTGGACTGACGCACGAACCATTGAGTGAACAAGACCGTCAGTTAATCTGCCGTGAGCACCAATATCCAGAATAGATCCCTCGGGGCAATTGCTCCTACCTTTACGTTCACCGCAACCAAGGGCACCATTTCCAGAAATCGACTCGCTCTTCCGAATATCTGGCCTATGATGGGTGAAGATTGACAATGACAACCGACTCAAACATGACGCCTCCGAAAGAACATGTGTAAATTTCAGTGCGTATGACTGAAGCAGACTCGCGATCACACCATGCAAAAAACATTACAGCTTCAGGTGTCTCCACACACAGCTTCCAATTCGCCATTACTGGCTAAAGCCATCAGAGCGCATCTTTCTCTCAAAAAAGATTCCCCGTTTCAGCACAAGATACTTAAACGCAGTATCGACGCCCGAGGCAGAGCCATACGGATCAACCTCAGTGTTCTTGTCGCCGTTGATGAAGAACTTCCGATTGAAAATTTTGAATTGAGTTACAAGGACGTTTCTTCTTCAAAAAAAACCTGTCACATTATTGGAGCCGGACCTGGTGGGCTATTCGCAGCGCTGCGCTGCTTGGAACTAGGCATCAAGCCCATTGTGATCGAACGGGGCAAAGATGTCCGAGCGCGTCGTCGTGACCTCGCGGCCATCCATAAGGAACAACGAGTCAACCCTGAAAGCAATTATTGTTTTGGCGAAGGAGGCGCGGGCACGTACAGTGACGGCAAACTATATACCCGATCCAACAAACGAGGAGATCTTGAAAAGATCCTTAAAACGCTGGTCGCTCACGGCGCCAGCCCAGACATCATGGTCGATGCGCATCCGCACATTGGCACCAACAAATTACCACAACTGATTCAACGTATCAGGGAAACCATTCTGCAACATGGTGGAGAAATTCTTTTCAACACTAAATTGATCGACTTTGATATACGCGATAAGATAATCGTGTCCATTGTGATCGAACACGAGACAGCCGCAAAGGAGGTTCCGGTCACGCATCTTATTTTGGCTACTGGTCATTCAGCCAGGGATATCTATGAACTGCTGAATACCAAACACCTTCTGTTAGAAGCGAAGCCGTTTGCGCTTGGCGTACGAGTTGAACATCCACAGGAACTCATCGATCATATTCAATACCATTGCCGCACCTCGAAAGAGGTGCATAGCGCACGCGAGTATCTTCCCCCCGCCAGTTATAACCTGGTTCAGCAGATACAGGGCAGAGGCGT
>JAOUQB010000139.1 GCA_029879555.1 Nitrospirota bacterium
TTCTCCTATATCCAAAAATGGTGTCGGCAGGACGGAATTTCCCTTCACGATGAGGATGCGGCCATGTTGTTCAAGGACAAACAGGCGGTCGGTTTGATCGGGGCTGGGGACAAGAAAAACCGGTTGAGCAAAGCGATGTGTCACGAGTGGCTGTAGGGCGATGGGGCCTGAGGAAACAACAGGTTTGCCAGACAGGGCAAAGGACGAAGGCGGAATGAGTATGAGGCTACCCCACAGGCTGAGGCAGGTAAGAAGACCGCGCAAATACTGGTGATTCTGACCTGGTTGGCGTAGATGGAATACCATGAGTCACCGTCGATTTGAGGCCAGGGATTGCACGGGAAATCGAAGCCTTGTTATAACCACAGCAGTGAGCAAGTTGAAAAAGGAGTACTAGATGATCCTCAAATATGAATCAGATGTCATGGATGATGAGAATGCCCGTGGGAAGTTCTATCACGTCTGTCAAGGACGGGTCCAGGAGACCCCCATTGCCGTTCCCCCTCCGGATCAGCCCATCGAATGCCCCGTGTGCGAAATTGATTTGGAACAAGAAGATTTTATGTTGGCGCAACAGCGGGGATGGTCGTAATTGGCGGGTTGTCACAAACCGTGTGAAATCTTCGAAAGGTCGCGTTCATGATCACAGGAAGTTCAGGACGAAAAACCGTTTCAGTCATGCGAGGGCGGATGATTCTGTGCAACGTCTGCTTCGATTCCATCCATGAGGAAAAACTCGTCGATGCCAAAAACTATGTGGAAAATCATGAAGCCTTTTTTGATCTCATTTGCCCTGGTTGCGAAGATCTGAACCGTCCCCTGATTGATGATATGTTGGGTAGCTCTGAATAAATTTTCTTCATCCGCTGTCGGCAGGAGGTTGGCAGCATTCGCCTTCCACTGTTAACCGAACTATCTGTTCTCCCTCTACAGACATTGAATTTCTATTCGGCCTAGGACTTTTCTTGGTTTGTCCACTGGTCTGAGTGCTTGTGTGCCAGTCATGGACTGGTATGGCAACTCCCCTCTCTCACCTTTTTCAGAAGGAGATTGAACCCTATGGTGAATGTTGAACGGCTCACGCAAACGGCCACTGAATTACTTCTGAGTTATGGCCCCAAGCTTCTCTTAGCTCTGCTGACCCTGCTCGTTGGGTTTCTGATAATTAAACGTGTGATGGCTATGGGTGAGGCGATGATGGAACGCAGCCAGGTCGAAATCACGCTGAGAAAATTCCTGGTGAATTTAGGCTCCCTTTTATTGAAGGCCCTGGTCATCATCAGTGTGGCATCTATGGTGGGGGTGGAAACGACCTCGTTTATTGCGATGCTCGGGGCTGCGGGGTTGGCGGTCGGCTTGGCGCTCCAGGGGAGTTTGGCCAATTTTGCAGGCGGTGTCCTCATTTTGTTTTTTAAGCCGTTTAAGGTGGGTGATCTGATTGAGGCGCAGGGGTATCTGGGTATTGTGAAAGAGATCCAAATCTTCGTAACGATTCTGACGACGCCTGACAATAAGCGAATTATCATTCCGAATGGGTTGCTCTCTAATGGTTGTCTGACGAATTTAAATGCGGAGCCGCATCGCCGAGTCGATATGACGTTTGGCATCAGTTATGGTGATGATATCTTGAAAGTAAAACGAACCTTGCAGGACCTTATTGCAGCGGACAATCGAGTGCTTGCCGATCCGGCTTCAGAGGTGTATGTCAAAGAACATGGGGAGAGCTCAATCAATATCTTAGTGCGAGTTTGGGTCAAACCCGAGAATTATTGGGGTGTGTATTTTCATATGCATGAACAGGTTAAATTGACGTTTGATCGAGAAGGTGTTTCCATCCCTTTCCCACAACGGGATGTGCACATGATTCCCGCTTCAAAAACAGCCTGATTCGTCAGGGATCCATTCCCGGAGCCTCAGCCGTCTATTGGGGTTCCGGGATTTTTTGACTAAATTTCATAAGACCGTATGGAAAGTTACAGAAAATGCTCAATTCTCTTGCGAGCCCCACCGATAAGAAAGAATAGGAGTCAAAGGATTCGAAGCAGTTCCCAACAAGGAGGTGCCTTATGGGGGGCTTCAGAGATGGGCCGTTTATCGGTACGGTTCCGTGGGTGATCCCACTCTTGCTGTGGGTGGTTCCTTTTCCTGCCTGGTCGTGTGATTCTCAACTCAATCCTCAAGCTTTTCAATCGAACGTCTCCAACCAGAACGATCTTCTCCCCAATGGCATGCTCGCCATTCGCTACGCGGGAACAGGGATGGAGGTTTCGCCTCATGTCAGCGTGCATCGGGTCATGATGACGTTGCCAGGTCGGCAACTTGCTATTCCCGAAGCCAAGAATCCCGAGTATCTCGTCGTTGAAGTCGATGGCACGATCGGGTGGATGACCTACCTTGTTGCCGCCCATGCCCTGTTTTATGGCGTAGGGCAGGATAGCTTGGGTTTTCCAGAAAGGATGTGGGTTGATTCAGAAGAAGATGGTCTCAATGGTAATGAACATTTGAATGGGAAAGAATGAGGCCGAGAACTTTGTTGAAGGGAATGTCCAGCAAACCTTCAATCCAAGACTTCAAGAATTCATATTGATTTACTTGCGACGTGCTTTTACACTGTAAGCCTTCATCGTGACCAAGGAGGGTTCGATGGCAACGGCACGCTGGTCAATCGATACATGGCAGGATCTCTTTCGGACGCTGTTTCGTCCTGAACACGTCGCCTTTTTCCCGCACAAAATCTTTCGGTGGGATGCCCAGGGAATTTACCGGGATTGTTTTTACCCATTCCCCTGCCAACACCTTCTTGGAGGAGAAACGATCCTGGGGAAGTCTGTCAAAGATGTCCTACCCAAAAATGTGAGCTATTCGGTTCAGAAAGCCTTACGGCTGACTCTCCGACAAGGGCTGCCACAAGAGGTTCAGTGCGTGCTCTCGGCGGGGAAGAAATATACTGTCGCGTCCATTCGGCTCTTTCCCTATGATTCAGAAGTGCTGGGGTTTGTGACAGACCATGATATGAGTGGAAGACCCCTTATTCATGTGGCACCAGATCATCCTTCAATTGGATTTCTCAAAGACTCGCTTCAGCCCACGCCAATTTCTGCATTCCATCGTTAAACGGTTTCCTTCCCGTTAATGAGCACGTAATTCATTAAGCAGGTCTCGGGGCCTCAAGGATTGTTGGTAGAAAGTATTGGGACGTGGAGGTGTTTTTATTCAATTACCGAGAGAAAAAAATGCGAATGGGTCAGGCCAGTCCTGGTTAGGCCGGATTGGTCGTTTATTGCTTGTGGGAGGCGCTATGGCGGGGAGTGCTGTGGGTATAGCCGTCGTCTATGCAATCGCTGATATGTATTTGACGGGGCACGGGTATGTCCAGCCTCATCCTTCCTCTACACCTTGGCATTATCAAATTTTTTCAGGTCTTCTTTTTGTTGTTCCGGTCATAGTTGGAATATTGGTTTATCGTGCCTCAGGAAAATGAGGAGGGTAAGAATTTTTTTACCAAGATGAATCCATTTTGGTGAAGAGAAATTAACCTTTTCCCCTAATTCAATGAGCAGGCGCCGGGACCTCGCGGGTCGCCGCAGGAGCCGCAACTTTCTGGACTAGCAAAGTTCATTCCACTGCCTGTCCCGCCAACGGCAAACCCCGTGAGTTGTTTTTCAAGATTTCCCCCCTGACATTCCGGACAAGTTGGAATCGTGGATGCATGGACCAACAGATCAAAGTGATGTGAGCACCCTTGGCACTTATACGCAAAAATTGGCATGATTTCTGGACCTCCTTTGAAATGGCATGGTATGCCTATTATAGAAGAGCGATGAAGAAGGGGACAATGAATGGAGTGAAAAGGCGGTGCACCCACGAGTGAGGAGTAAGGAGAAAGCATGTATCAAGAAGAAGAATCATTTAAACTGCGGTTTTCCCTGGAAGCCAAGTTTCCCGATGACTATGAGGGCGAGGAGGATGAACGAGGCTGGCTGAAACAATGGGACGCTCACATCAAACCGGATATCGTCAAAAGCATTTTTCAGACCTTGGAGCGATATCCTGATTGGCGCGCGCGGTTTCGTAATCGAGGGATGGCGGCTACAGAGGAAATTGAAATTGTGTTAGAGAAAACGTATTCCGATCCGTCGCGTAATTGAACCACTCATGATTCCAAATAAAGTTATGCAAGGCGTACGATTGTTAGGAGTCGTGTGTGTATGTGTTGTGGGCATCATGCTTCCTGCTCAGGCACAGAATCTGATCTACACTCCGACACCAAGTAATCCGGTCGGGCGTGCGCCACAAGCCATTACGGCTGGAGATTTGAATGGTGACGGCCAATGGGACGTCGCCACGGTCAATGGGACGTCGGATGATGTCTCGGTGTTATTGGGTAACGGGAATGGGACGTTTCGGTCAGCGGTATCCTTTGGCGTCGGTAAAATCCCGTTGGCCTTGATTGCTGAAGATATGGATCGGGATGGTGTGTTGGATTTGGTGTTGGCGTTGAGTGGGTCCGATCAAGTCGTCGTTCTCAAGGGTGATGGCAAGGGGCTGTTTCAGAAATTAGCCTCGCAGGCAGCGGGAAAGGGGACGACGTGTTTAGCGGTTCATGATCTCAATGGGGATGGATGGCCGGATGTGGTCGCTATCAACAGTGGTCGATTTGGGTATTACCCCCCGTTCAGTGTGAGTGTGTTGATGAATGACGGCAAGGGACAGGTGCAGGAACCGGTGCTGTATGAACAGGACCGGGGGAAAGATCTGTTCCCCACAGGCGTGTTCGTGGGGGATCTCACCGGTGATGGGGTCGTTGATTTGGCCATAACCTGGAGTCAACCCAGTTGGAGCTCGGCAAATGGACTTGTTTCAATATTGGAAAATACCGGTAAGGGAACGTTTCAACGAGTCAAGGAGATCACGCCTGGTTTTACCTTGAGTGCGATTCACGGGGCCGATATAGATAAAAATGGACTCGTGGATTTGGCCGTCACTAGTTTGTATGCCGATACGGTCCGTATCCTTCTCCAACGGGAACCAGGCGAATTTCGCATGCTCGATCCCATGAAAGTGGGATTTGCCCCGGTCGGTGTGGAAATTCAAGATATGAATCAAGACGATCAATTAGATCTGGTTGTGGTGAATCGCGATTCCAATAGCCTGTCTCTTTTTATCGGGGATGGGACGGGCGCGTTTACGACGGTGGGCCATTATGGTGTGGGGGCCACACCGGCGGCGGTCGTGGTGCATGACTTCGATCAAGATTCCCGTCCGGATTTTGCGACAGCGAGTACAAATGTCGATGGCGTTTCGGTGCTGTTGAGTGCAGGAGGGGCCATTCCTCTGCCCAGTATCAACACGGATGCCTTGGTGTTTGAACAAGATGCCCCGTCCACGTCCTCGGATCGACCTTCCCCTCAGCCAGTTCGGTTTTCGAATATTGGCATTGGGCTTCTTCGGATCGACCACATTGAAATTTCGGGTTCTGGAGCTGACGCTTTTGCGATGATCGAGAATACGTGCCTGGGCATCACGCTACAAACCGGAGAATCATGTTCCATGCAGGTGGCGTTTACCAGCCAGTATGCTGGCACGCATCACGCCACGCTCACGATTCAAGATAATGCGAGCGGCAGTCCGCGCCTTGTGGCGTTAAAAGGGGTTGTCAAAGGATAACGTTTTGCCAGCAGGAGTTCTTCCTCTCTTCAATCTCGCCTGAATAATCAGGTATCCTCTTGGCCAGTTTGGTTTTCCAAAGTGGTGACAATGTCTCAATATCATCAACATGGATCCTGGATTGGCATCGATATCGGTGGCACCTTTACGGATTTTGTGGTGTATTCCTCCAGCCAGCCATCCCTCCAGCGTCTGAAGATTCTTTCAACGCCCGCTGATCCTGCAGATGCTGTCCTAGAAGGGTTAGCCAAACTTTCCCAACCGACCCATCGTCACATTGTGCATGGGTCGACCGTGGCGACGAATGCCATCTTGGAGCGCAAAGGGGCTCGCACGGCGTTCATTACGACGAAGGGATTTCGAGATGTATTGTTGATTGGACGGCAAGATCGTCCAGAATTATACGATCTCTTTCCGTGTATTCCTCCCCCACTGGTTCCGCGTGAATGGTCTTTTGAGATTACGGAGCGAGTGGATTATGAAGGAAACATCGTCACGCCTCTTCAAGAAAACGAACTCGATGCGATCATCAAAGAACTAACAGACCAGCAGATTCAATCGGTCGCCGTCTCGTTTTTGTTTTCCTTTGTGAATCCCGCCCATGAGCAATGGGTGGCCAACCGGTTGCGAGCGGAAGGCTTGTTCGTGACGGCGTCTTCTGAAATCTTGCCGGAGTTTCGCGAATACGAACGAACGAGCACGACGGTTGTGAATGCCTATGTCTCGCCGGTCTTGGACTCCTATCTTGGACGACTGGAACAGGAGATGAATCCCGCGGAATTCCATATTTTGCAATCCAATGGGGGCCGTCTCTCGGTCGCCCAAGCGCGCGGGCATGGGGTGCGGTCGATTCTCTCCGGGCCGGCTGGTGGGGTGGTCGGGGCGCGGTATGTTGCGGGGTTAGCGGGCTTCAATCACATTCTGACATTTGATATGGGGGGGACCTCGACGGATGTGTC
>JAOUQB010000140.1 GCA_029879555.1 Nitrospirota bacterium
GCCTCTCCAACGTATTGTTCCCGGTTATAGACCGGGATGAACACGGTAACTTTTGGAATGTTCACCTTATCCCTCAGGAATGATTCTGTGGTTTGCCAGATGCCGCGCGTTTGTTACAATTCCGTTTTACCATAGTTCTGCTTTTTGTCGTCGGCTCTCACCATGTGCCGGGTCGTTTTGAGGAGCCAGGGAATCTTATACCACCAATCCGGTAATTGCTATCACCACAGATCGTGATACCACATTCGTGAAAAACCTTGCTCTATGAATGTCGAACGATCGATCAAACAGATTTCTCCATTTTTCCTGAAACGAGTAAAATATTTCCTGTCTCGGCTTTTTGGCACGCGTCTTCAAAAGGCGAAAGGCCTGTATTATGTCAATGTGAATGACCATCGATTTAAACGTCTCATCCTCTGTGATTCCTTTTTGGCTACTGAAATTGAGCAACATTTGGAAACTTTTGTGGAAAGTGGCTATTTCCCTCCTCTCGTGGCTCGTTATGAACATGAAATTTGGCTCGACTATGTCGAGGGTGTTCCAGTTCGTTCGGTCGATGAGGGCTTTGTCCTCAAAATAGCAGAATTTTATGCCACGGTGTACGGGAAAGCTCCCCGATTAGTGAACGCCTCACAATCGCCTTATCCCAGTCGGCTGTTCCAAGACCTTCGTTTTCTTCGCCAAATTAATGTGTTAACTCTAGACCTGTATAGAGACCTTCAAAAAACAGGTGAAGCCATCATTCCGGAAGAGGTTTGGGTCGGTTATGACTACACTGACCCTGTTCTGAAAAACTTTCTTCTTCGACAAGACACTAACCACATATGTGTGGTGGATGTTGATGGGTTAGCGGAGAGCCAGCTTTTAGGCATTGGGGTGGCTAAGGCCTGCGTTCGGTGGTTAGGGCCGTATCAGGATCTGTTCTTTTCTTCGCTTGCCAAGCAAGGGGCACCCGATATTCAGAAGTATTTCAGTTTTGTGGAATTGTGCTTCCTTGCCAAATGGATGAAGCGAGCCTTTTTGGAACATGATTGGAAGGTGATTGACTCGACGCTCTTTGAGCGCTTTCGTCGTCGACAATAGGACCGCCAAGGTGGAACAGGTTTCGTAAGGATATGAGGAATGGAGTTCGGATATAGTTGACTCAAGGTGTCATTAACGCGTTGGCTAACACTTCTCCGACGACGTGATTGCCAACGGTAGAATAGTGCCTGCTCCGATCTGAAATTAATTCGTCCAGTGACGAGAGGTGCGCCTGATGAACCAGTTCGGTGGATGGGTCAATGAGCTCATGGGCCGATTGTAATTCCTCAAGAAGATCTTGGTAATCGAGACCCTCCCCATTCATTAATTGTTTGATTGGCTTTTCCGTGGGAAGGTGGACAATCATGAACCGCCCTCCCGTTTCCTCAACCTCCCCCCTGAATTCTTGAATAATTCGCCACACGACTTTTCTGGACATCGAATCGCGGGCAAAAAAGTCGTATCCTTTTTTCCTAGGCGAAAAGTTTACGGTGACTCCCGTGATGATAAAGGAAGCCAAGCGACTTTGATAAATGGGGAGGTCTTCATAGTTGGCCTCCTGATAAAAAAACTCATGGTCTTTGAATTCCCAATTATTGAAATCTTTGAATTTGGAGATGAGGTCTTCAGGTCGGACGGTAGGGACATTAATAAGTCGGAACTCATCATGTTCGAGAATGAACCGAGGTTTAGAGAAAATGACTCCGGTATCGGGGCTGTAGAGCATTCGAATGAGATTCATGGTTCGTTTCACATTAGAATTTTGAAATCCAAAAATGACTAGATGAGGATGTAATGGTTTTCCATGTTTTCTCCAACGAAGAAAGGCTTGGTCGATGGCATATCCTTGGCCGCCCAGGTTGATCACTTCAACTGTTCGGCCATTGGCTTTCATGGTCTGTTCTAGGACGGCTCCCCAGCTTTCTTCATAGGGCACATCGTCTCCATGAGTAAAGGAATCCCCAAAGATGGCAATACGTAAGGTTTCTGGTGAGGGATGAGGTGACGTTTCTGGACGGGAAGAAGGTGTTCGGGCCCCAGCGCTGTTTGAAAAGTAGAGCCCATTGGCCGATTGACTATTGGGTCGTACGGCCCAGCCCAAATCAGGGTCATACTGGGTGTAACTCGATTGTTGATTCTGGTACTGCGCAAGGTTTTTTTCTAAACTGTTGATGGGAAATTGAAAGGGGCGAATTCTTCGGTCAGCGATGGAGATATTGCCATCCATGTCAGTTTGGGACATCACGCGCAGAATAATTTCGGCTCCAATTAACGTCAGAATGATGGAACCGATAATGAGAACCAGCCTCGATAATTGTTTATGGTTGCTCATACAGGGCGAGTCTAATTGTAAGTGAAGTCGGTGTTAACGGAAAGGTATAAGGATGTTGATGGTTTAACCAACTTGGGAAGCCGGGGTTTGTCTCTCGAAGGATTTAGTAACCTTTTGAAGATTTGCCAAGCATGCGTTGTAACCGATCACGCCACGAAAAACGATTAATCACGACAATGAACACTTTTCTCATCTGATTGCCTGGGCAGCGAATTTCTTTGACCCCATGCCAGGAATTGCCTTTTCGAGCAAATAATAAACTATAGTTGCCTATCGCTTTTGAGGTTGAGGCCTGCTTGAAGTCTTCAAATGTTGGCGCGGATTGACGGTCGAATTGCCCTTCGTCATCAAGGATGACCGTTTCTCCTCCCCAACTTTCTTGCCAGTCTTTCTCGGTGTTGAAGTAGAAGATATGGGATCCGAGTTTATGTTTGGCATCGCAATGGGGGGAGACGGAACACCCATTGGGCGTGTAGTGCCAATGCAGAGTTAATTCTAAAGAATTGACGTTGAATAATCGTTTGAGCCACGTCAGATAGTCTCTGCTCTGCAGTTCGGCGATGAAGGCTTTCCAGGGAGGTGCCAAAGGAAGCCCGTCTTGGTATTCCAGGGTAAAACGATCATGACTGTGTTGGCCATGCGCTCGTTTAACCCCAAAGCGCCGTTCAAATTGGGAAACATCGGGTAGCGTGGCCAGGAGTTGTTCGTGCCCTTCTTGGGTTAGTAACCCTTCAGGATTCATCCAGGGATAAGGCCTGGCCTGTTGGAATGGCTTTGGGTCAATGGCGGTGAGGCGTGGAAAATTTAAATAGGTCATGGCGATGTTATGCTAATGAGTTGCGTGTTGAAGCCAACGCCCCAAGAGTTTTTCCGAAAATCGAGCAAACGATGAGCGTGGCCGAAGGTGTTCTCGGCGAATGGGGGACATCTCCTCGGTGAGTTCATAGAGGATAGGGTCGCCGGTGCGAATTCTGAGGTTGGCAATATCCGTATCACTGATGTGATCGATGTGTTTTATCAATCCACGTAGACTATTATGGTGTGCCACAATGAGAATGCGCTTCCCGTTCCGCAGTTCGGGAATGACCACATCCTGCCAGAAGGGTAGAAGGCGTGCAAGCGTGTCTCGAAGGCTTTCACTTTGAGGAAGATCGGTAGACGGAAGATGGGCATACAGGGGGTCATTTCCTGGAAAACGAGCATCCGTGACCTCGAGGGGTGGAGGAGGGGCATCAAAATCTCGTTGCCATGTCACGATCTGTTTGGTTCCATACTTCTTCCTGGCCTCGAACCACGTTAAGCCTTGGAGGGCGCCGTAATGGCGTTCATTTAAACGCCAATCTTTATGAGTTGGGAGATGTGAGAGTTGCATCGCCTCAAGAACAATATTCAGGGTATCAATGGCCCGATTGAGGTAAGACGTAAAACAGAGGTCAAATGACACGCCACGAGTCTTTAACAGCTGGCCTGCGTGTTTGGCCTCGGAAATGCCAGCGGTGCTTAAATCGACATTCGTCCATCCCGTGAAGCGTTTTTCGGTATTCCAGAGACTTTTCCCATGGCGGAGGATGGTGAGTGTGCTCATGAAGAAATATCTGCTAAATCAAAAATAATACAATGAAAATGGCATCAAGCTCGTGCTGGTGAATGTACAAGAGTGAAAGAGGCCTTAAAAATGATCATAGAAAGTGTGAGTTCCCTTCTTCATTCCCATAGAAATCGCTAGATTTTGGAAAAAGCCCTGATACCCAGTGTGGGCAAGGGTGCGTTTTCTTTCGATGGGACATGGGGGAGCCGATTGTGAATCTGCTTAAACAGGGAATGTTGGTTTTCTGAAAAATGCCCGTAATTTTCGTTTTTACGTTAGCATTTTTGTGAGATGTCGACAATTGATGTTTGAGACCATTGGGACTTCAATTGAAGGTGTCAAAAGGAAAGCCCCGTGCTAATCTTGACTGGTAAATTATCATCCAGAATTGCCTTTGGGATTCTTGGAACGTGATGGCTCACGATGTTGTTTCAGCAGACTTTCTACATTAATCCCGCACTGAGGCCGTCTATGGCCAATATTGGGATTTCACGGTTTAAAGATTTTACCAAATACTCAGAAGGGATATTGGTCTCCCGCCCCTCAAAGCGACAGGTCCGTACCGTATATCTTGATGTGGCCGGACATCGAAAAAAATATTATCTCAAGCAAGCCGGTCCGCAGCCGGTGCGCGAAATCCTGAAGGCGTGGCGGCGTTACCAACGGCCTTGTTCGGAAGTGGCCCGTGAGTTGTTAATTATACAGCTCTTTCGAGATCATGGGATTCCGGTCATGAATCCCGTCGCCTGGGGAGAACGCAAAGGGTTTGGGTGGTCGATGGGGGGATTTATGTTGGTGGAGGAAGTGGTCGGACGGGAATTTGTTGAAGTGTACCGATTGGCATTACCCCACATTCGAAGACGGTTGATGTGGGTGTATGGAGAATTATTGGGGACCCTGCATCAAACAGGAATCGACTCGAAGGTCCACCCACGAGATCTCATATGCATTTCAGAAGATTATGGGTCCTTTCGAACGTGTTTGGTTGTCATTGATCGGGAGCGAGGCCAGACTCACCTTGTCGATTTATCCGTACAGGATCGTGGAAAAAGGTTAGCAGAAATTTGGGTCAAGGGATCGTTTACCCTCGGCCGAGCCAGCCTACGAGAACTATTCGTGTTCTTGTCGAGTTACTGTGCAGCATGTGACATGAAACGGGCGAGGCGGGTATGGTGCCGGGATTTGGTTCATAGGATTATGGCGCGTGCTGCCAAAATTCTTGATCAGGATAGAAGGTTTTCAGCGCTTCGGCTCGATTTTAAGGAAAAGTATGGTGTGTGTCAGAAGGGAAGAGTAATAGATGGGAAAGGAAAGGAGAAGATCACCTCTCTAGAGGAAAATCTACGATAATATGCTGACCGTATCCAGGAAAAACCTATTTCTCTTTGTGGCCATCTCCATGTCCGTAGGACTACTGTTGCTCCTCGGAGAAATCGGAGTGCGTCTTTTTGTAGAAAATGGAGATATTACCCCTGAGGTGTTGAAAAATAGATCGATACAGTACGAACCTGTCGTTTTTGCGAGGCACGCATTTAAACAAGAAGCTCGCATCGTGAATTATCCATTTGGGAAGAAGAAGGATTTGGTGTGGGAAATTAACGAAAAAGGATACCGAGGGCCGAATTTCGAAGTTCCTAAGCCAAAGGGACTGATTCGCATTATGGTGTTTGGAGGGTCGTCAGTCTTTGACACCAAAAGTACGAGAGGGGAAGATTGGCCTCACCGTATAGAAGAAAGATTAAAGAAAATTGGGTTTGCAAATATCGAAGTGATCAATGCTGGTGTTATTGGTCATACGGCCCTAGAATCCGTTGGGCGTTTATTTTCTGAAGGTTTTGTTTTCGAACCTGATTACGTCCTGATTTATAATGCGTGGAATGACATCAAATATTTTAGCTCTTCTCAAACCGTCTTGCGGACGCTCCAACCAGCTCTTCAAGGCTTCGATCCAAGAATTCATAATACCAGCGTTATTGATCGTTGGTTCTGTGAGTGGTCCCACCTGTATACGGTCTTAAGAAGAATTTACTACAAAACGAAAATGAAGATCGGCAACGAGGGATTGCGTGAGGCTGAAGACAAGCAGAATTCTATCGCGACACTCAATCCCAACGGATTTCGGCAATATCAATTGGCTATGGAAATGTTTGTCGATTTGGCTCGTAATATTGGCGCGGAGCCCATTCTTATGACGCAAGCACGACTTGTTGCCAAGGGGCAAATGCTAACTCCAGAACGGGCCAAGCGAGTCGATTATCATCATGTGGGATTGAGCCATGAGGGATTGGTGGAAACCTTCGATCGGCTGGACGTAATTGTTCGACGTGTGGCAGAGGAAAAGGATGTCAGCCTTATTGATGCATCAGCTAAACTGTCTGGACAAGATTGGGCCTTTGATGACCATGTTCATGTTGTTCCAAAAGGGTCTGATGCTCTTGGCCAATTAGTAACGGACCATTTTCAGGCCATACTGAGAAAGAGCGAAGCGCAATAGCCGTGTCAGCAGAAATGTGATTTTGAAGGTTCGAGTATTTGATTGTTACATGGATTTCTGCCTGGAAGGATGATCAAACACATGCATAGCAAACATTTTTTTATGCCATTTGGCATTGGGAATTGGTCGGTCATATAAGGTCCGGTCTTCATCGA
>JAOUQB010000141.1 GCA_029879555.1 Nitrospirota bacterium
GACCAGCTTTTCTCCATCTTTCAGTCCAAGAATTTCTCGTATTTTCCTTGAGGGTGTTCCAAGAAGTGGGAAAGATGGACTTGTATCTGTGGTCAGGGGGAAGGCCGGCATCGGAATACCCGGATAGAGCCGAATGAGGTGGGCAGCCTTAGCATATTCCTGACAAATATGTTCATAGATGGCCAAATGCGTCGCATTGGTTCTATCCATGTATGGCACAAGCACCTGATCCCAGGAAAGCGAGCCAATGGCTACGGCCGGACATTGGGCTTCAAATGCACTAGCTATAGCCAAATAGGAAATATTGGAAATCACGAGCTGGGGTTGAACCTTATTCATGGCCGATACTTCCTGATTCACTCGTTCATTCCAATTGTGGTGAAACGCATGATAGGCCGCCCACGTCCCGTTCAGGTCTATGTCGAGTGGCCCCGTTTGAACACAACCAATATCTTGAGCGACCGGCTGCAAATCCCAGGGGACCTCCAAATATTCTTCAAAAATAGAAGACGGAACACAGGTTCGAAGCACAACGTGCAATTCATCACATACCCTACCTAAGGCATTAAGGATGGGAATAATTTGCGCGGCATGCCCAAATCCATGGGCCGAGATTGCACACCATACAACTGGCATTGAGATCCTTTCTTAAACGACGAAGGCTCTGTTCGTATTTTTGGAAAGAAAGACCACTCTACTCATTTATTGACTTGCAGGAGACCAGTTGAAGTTCATAGAATTTATAGAAGACCATGAAATTACTTTCACTCACATCCCAGTTCTCTCAATAATGAGACCCGCGTCAAACCTTCTCAAAATTATTTTTCGTGCAGGTTTGCTCATTATCTGTCCCCTCATTTCGGCCTGTCACCAGGCCCCCAAGCAATATCCCCAAGGTCACCCAAGTACCAAGACCCAACCGCCTCAGGTTGAACAACAGTTATTAGCGACCATTCAAGATGCTGAATCACTAGGACCGGGAAATCCCCTTCTTTTGAGTAGCCTCTATAGCCTGGCCGACTATTATCACGGTCGGAAGGAATACGAGAAATCCGCCGACCAAACCTCCGCGCTTTACACATTAAAGAATCCATCAATGGTCCAGACCATCCCGATCTTGCGGTTATCCTTCAACGATATGCCCAGGTCCTTCAGGAAGCGAACCGCCAAACTGAAGCCGCGAACCTCTTAGCTCGTGCAAAGGCCATCTTAGCCAAGACCACGACAGCTGCCCCTCCGTCACCATAACAACCCTTTCAGCCTTCTTCATCGACATTTCGACCCAGCTTTAATGGAAAAAGTTGCCTACCTAGGTAGAAATAACAGGAGAATTTCTTCATTTTGGTGAAGATTCATGCATATTATGACGTCTTCTCGCTGGCACAAGACTTGTTAATGAAGTATCGGAATACCGCGAATCACCTTTGATAAAGGACTGTCAGCCCATGAAGAAAATCCCCAACGCACCTGCCAAGCGAGGGCGACCAAGAAAAAAGTCCGCAGCCAAAAGCGCCTCATCTTCTGCACAAAGCGACAAGCATCCTCGATGTTCACGCTGTGGATCCCGAACCGTGACGTTAGAACAATTGGAACAAGAGCTCTTAGTGACACTCAGTATCCATTGTTTAATTTGTGGGCATCATTCCTTTATCGGCCGTCCGGTGATTCGGCTCCTGAAACGCCCGAACGTCACCATTCCTGATTCCATAACCCGCCCCACCATCAGATAGCCCAACCTTCAACTACCTTGCCTCCTTGCTCAAAGCGCAGTGGTCTTACCACGATTCAGTTCGTACGGTTAAAGGAAATATTTGATAATCTTTGAGGCCTTGCGTGACTTGCCGACAAGCCGTGACACTTCCACACATGCGCAAATCGGACTGCGAAAGATTCGGAACCAGTTCGAGTAATGGGGTGGGATCAATCTGCTCCTCGCCAGACGATCGCACCTTGGAGCGAATGATTCGACCTGTCATGGACGACCAATCACTTGGCCAAGATCGGGTTAACACCGGCAGATATCGAAAATGCTGCGGTAACTCTTGCGCCATCTTCAATAAGTCCTGATGCAACATCAATTGTCTTTCATGACGGACACTGGCAATCAAAGTCAAAAACCCATCTCCCTTTCTATCGGATTTGGTCCATTCCTGCTCGGCCATATAGCGAACATAAGAAAGAAACGGTGTCACTCCTGTTCCAAATGCCACGCACACCAAACGACGACCTTCCCACTCACCATCAGGTTCCAACCGTAAGTTCGCTCCCTTGCATTGGCTGGCATTTTCATACACAGTCGCGATGCCAGCCTCCTTATCTATTGTCACACGAACAGCAATCCCCTCCTCCTCATACCATGTTTCAGCCTCCCTAGACTGCCACCAAGGCGAGGTATCGGATTGAGGAAGATGCGTATCATTAATAAAGGTCTCTAAGACCCTAGGTTCGATGTTGGCTGCATTCGACCTCGTATACATTCTCCGACGGTACTTCCTCGTGCGGCCACCCCAAGGTTTCGCTAAAAATGCTGTTCCCGGACGCATGGTATCGTGAATCTCATAGCGTCTTCCCTCAATTTCGACGTCATCAGGTAATAATAATTGCACTCGTCGAATCTCCCCAGGGTCAAGCACTTGAAGTTGTACTATTCGTGCGGAAACCACATTTTCCATCGTATGCCCTCAACTCGTGTACTTGCTTCTTTCATCTTTTTTTTCTATGATTTCTGACATGGAAATTCCAAAATTTTCATCCATACCCGATTGGCAGTCGACGGCCACTTCCTTGTCTTCATCTTCTCGCTCCTATGAAACCGCTCAGCCTCCTGTCAAACCCAAGAAGGATGAACCGTCGATGGCATCGCAAGAATCGGAGCCGTTGACTCTTTCTCCTCTCGGACAGGAAATCAAGCAATACTCCAACGCTCTGGCTAACCTTCCAGATATTCGACTTGAACGAGTGACACAAATTCAAAAGGCTTTAAAAAACGGCACCTACGCCATTTCCTCTCAAAATCTTGCCGATAAACTGATCCAAGAAATTTCAAGCCTTTCCCCAGACTCATCATCTTCATCCGCCTAAACTACCTTTACACCCACCCCCTCACCATTTTTTCTTCCAAAGCCTACCGGCCTTATCAGTGGATTCATGCAAAAAAAGCATCCTAACAAAGGCTATGCTTGCTTCCAATATGAAAGAATTTGAATTCGGTTGCGGCACCTTCTTCTATGTTTTTTCTCATTACTACCTTGCGATCTTGCATCTAGTTTTTTCGCCTTGTAGCATGACACATTCTAACCGAAAAGACTCTGATGCATTCGACGTCTCGATACCCAATCATGGGCTCCAATGTTCTGTGGCTCACGGTTGCCACCAGCCCGAACAATATTTTAATCAAATCCTCTATCCTGGGTTTAGGCCCGGATCATTCCCTCCTCTGTGCTATTCCCGACGATCAACCGCTAGAGACACTATCACAAGGATTGCGTTGTAAAGGTCGCTCCAATATCGACGGAGAGATTTTTGAATTTGAAACAGTGATACAAGAATTCCTCTCATTTCCCTCAGCCATTCGCCTGACCGCTCCTCAGACTATTTTACGCCAAATACCGCGCTCATTTCCGCGATTGACCGTAGATCTTCCTGGCGTGGTTCGTCCTTTAAGTCGAACAGGTCAAATCCTGGCTGTTCTCCCGGTTCAACTCAGCAACCTTTCTCCAACTGGCTGCCAAATCACCATCGACCCGTCCACTTGGCCGAGAGTTTCAGCCCTCCACCTTTATTTAAGCTGTCGGCTACCCGGCTTCAACCACCAATCAAAAATCCAAGGCTCCATCGAATGGGTGCACCCAACCAATGAACTCGTCATCGGCATTCAGTTTATCTTTCAAACAGACAAAGACATTGTTCAACAAGACGTCTTGCAGTGGTACTCCTCCCAAAAAGCCACCATAGTGAATACGACCGCTTAGACCTTTTCTCTCCCTTGGGGGCACCTTTTCCTTTCCCATTGGTCTTTAGCAGTCCCCCTGTCTCATGGTGGCAGCAACACCTTGACTGAACATGAGCTCCATCAAGAGCCACCAAAATTATCATCCGAAAAGCCGAGGCCTGAAAGCAAAAACTTGAACCTGTTGAGGCAACGTCCATATGTGCCAGTTGCCTGATAATGCGGGTTCTGATTACAATATGGTGCAAATTCTCCTAATTTTTAGGGTCTCTGCGGTTTATACATTCATCATTCACATTCATTTTGACGAAAGATGTCCCCCATGGCCGAGCTTATTAACAACCGGAACATCATTGATATTGCCCCACTTCCTTCTCCCAGGCACATACAGGAAATCCTGCCTCTCCCGGATGAAACCGGGCACATGGTGCTACAGGCTCGACAAGCCATTCGTGATATCCTCCAAGGCAAGGATACGCGGAGATTAGCCGTCATCATTGGCCCCTGTTCCATTCATGACCCTGAGGCTGCCATCCAATATGCAGAGCAACTGAAACAAGTCGCCGATCGTGTCCGCGACCATTTGTTAGTCATCTCCCGAACCTACTTTGAAAAGCCTCGTACCACCGTCGGCTGGAAAGGCCTTATCAACGATCCCAAGTTGGATGGATCGTGTGATATTGGAGGCGGATTTGAACTGGCTCGCTCTATTTTACTGAAAATCAACCAATTGGGTGTGCCCTGTGCCACGGAGTTTCTTGATCCCGTCACGCCGCAATATATATCTGATCTCATTAGCTGGTCAGCCATTGGAGCCCGCACAACCGAAAGCCAAACTCACCGGGAAATGGCCAGCGGTCTTTCCATGCCGGTCGGATTGAAAAATGGAACCGACGGGGGACTCCAGGTTGCCCTCAACGCCATGATTGCAGCCCGGCACCCCCAAAGCTTTATTGGTGTCAACGCCGAAGGCGTAACTTCCATCATTAAAACCAACGGGAATCCTGATCGACATATCGTCCTTCGTGGTGGTGGTGGACGAGTCAATTACAATCGGAAAGATATTTCAGACGCCGTACAATGTCTCGCGAAAGAAGACATTCGCCGACCAGTCATGGTGGATTGCTCCCATGGTAATTCGGAAAAGGACCACACGCGACAAGTTCCCGTCGCGCAATCCGTGGTGAAGCAATTTATCGAAGGTCAAGCGGCCATTATGGGCCTCTTAATCGAAAGCAATCTCAAGCCTGGGAATCAAAAATGGGAAGTCGGGAAATCATTGAAATGGGGCGTATCCATTACTGATGCCTGCATTGGTTGGGAAGAAACTGAACATCTTCTTGACGAATTAGCGGAAACGTTAGATAAATCCGCCAACACAACCGCCGTATCAGGATAACGGTTCAGGGGTTTTTCTGCCCGCCATAGGATACGTACCGCTTAAAAAATCCCTCCACCCAGGCAGCCCACCCGACGCCTAAACTTGCATAAGCTTTCTTGAGAGGATGGGTAAAGCGTAGCTTTCTGGTCATACCACCATTAGGCAGTTTGCCCAGAAAAGCCCATAATTTGGATAAGAAAAGAGGCTAACTGGCGTAGGGAACTACAAACAGTTGGAAAATTATGAAGGAGAGGATAAGTCAGGAATTGGTTCAATTTTAGGAGTGTCGGATTCATGAGCAGGTTCATGCGTATGACATCCTAAATGATGACACAGCCGGCGATTCCAAAACCCCGCCCACGCAATTAACGATGCACCGAGTACATCGAGAAAAATTTCGGTGGAACTTCCTGATTCTATCCATACATGGGAAATTATCAAGACCACAAGTCCCAGAATGGTAAGAATAGTGGGTCGGATATTATGGTGACGGGGAAAGGTGGCCAATAATCCAAACCCTGCCAAAAGCGCAATCACCGTCAAAAATACCCATTCTGTTTTTTCTGCCCAAAAAGCTCCCAACACACCATCCAAACCATCCCAGGAATGAGCGGCAATTACCGGGAGAGCCAGTAAGGCCAATGGAGTCACGGCACAATGCACCGCACAAATAAGAGAAGCAATTGATCCAGCTTTAGAGAGTTTTTGGCCGAGGATACTCATTGTTGATTTTTTACCATTACTGGCACTTGGGACAAAATCCTGCAAATTCCAAGGTATGATCATCTACGATAAATTGTGTTTGTTCTTCAATTAACCGTGTCAGTTTCTTTAAAGGGCATAGTAATAAATCCACGATTTCCCCGCACACTCGACATTGAATGTGATGATGGTGTTTACGCCCTTCCTTTAATTCATAGCGAGATTGCCCTTGAAGGTCCAATTGCATGACTAGTCCTAATTCCTTCAACACATTTACCGTCCGATACACTGTGACCAAATCAATAGCAACATGCCTATCTTGTAATTGCGAATAGATTTCAGAAGCACTCAAGGGTTGATGGGTATCCTCTAGAAGCGCTAACACGGCTTTCCTGGTGCGCGTCAATCGCCGTCCAGTTGCGCGCAATCCCTTTCCAATTGTGGGCTCTAACATCCGTTGCACCCTTGAAATATCTAGAAATTCAATAAGATGACACCTGTTTTTATTGCAAGTCTATTGCAAATACCATGACCAGAAA
>JAOUQB010000142.1 GCA_029879555.1 Nitrospirota bacterium
TTCTTCTTCTTCTTCTTCTTCGGCATCCCCCTCTTTGGCACACAGAGGCGTCTATCAACACGAACTTGATCTTCGTGGTATTCGGCTGGAAGAGGCCTTAGAAAAAACGATGGCCGCCTTGGACCAGGCCCTTTTGGAGCAGGCTAAATATCTGAAGATTATTCATGGCCAGGGATCCGGTGCCTTAAAGGTGGGCATTCGAGAGCTGTGCCACACCTCACCCTATACGAAACAGTATCGTGCCGGTGATCCAGCTGAAGGGGGAGATGGGGTGACAATTATTGAGTTACGGTAGACGAGGGAGAAGGCGTCTGATTCGTAAGGGCAATTTCCGCATTGCGGATAAAGCCCTCGTATTTGGGACGTCGGATGGGACTCCCTTTTGTCAGTGCACGAAACTCATCTTGGGTTATTGATACTAACTGTAACGGCTGAGGATGGAGTGTCCACGACCGAGGCTGAAAATTCGATTCATGCGTTGGCTGCGCGTGAATGTTGAAGGGACAAATATCCAGGCAGTCGTCGCAACCAAAGATTCGATTACCCATTTTTTTTCGCAGCTCAGGGGCAATCTCGGTCATCGGCCCGCGATGTTCGATGGTGAGATAGGAAATACATCGCTCGGCATCAAGCTGATAGGGTTCAACAATTGCCCCAGTGGGGCAGGCTTGAATGCATAAGGAGCAGGATCCACAGAGATCTGTTGTAGGCTCATCAGGTTCTAATGTGAGGGTTGTCAGGATTTCTCCTAATAACAGCCACGAGCCAAAGCTCGTCGAAACCAGATTCGTATGCTTGCCAATCCACCCAATTCCGGCTTCCTGGGCCCAGGCCTTTTCCATAATCGGACCGGTATCGACATAGCTGCGGGTTTGTACGTCGGGAATCCGAGAATGGACATATTCTTCTAATTTCGTTAGCCGATCTTTCATGAATTCGTGATAATCGTTTCCCCAGGCGTAGCGGGAAATTCGTCCTGCTTGATGGGTCTCATCCGGCATGTGGTCTGTGAAGTAATTCATCCCAACCACAATCATGGATTGGCACCCTGGAAGTACTTTGGTGGGATCGGCACGACGTTGCGGGTCTCGCTCCATCCAAACCATGCTGCCGTGAAACCGCTGTTCCAACCAATGTGTTAATCGAGTCCAAAGACGCGTGGTGAGTGGTAATGGGTGAGGTTCTGATGGTTTGAAATTGGATGACGGATCTGGCTCGGAGGAAGAAGGAGGAACTCGGGCAATCCCAACTGTGGAAAAACCTAGTGCAAGGGCTTGGGCTTTTATCTGGCTGGCAAGAGTCGACGAGGGAATCATGTCAGTCGACTCTTTCATCTATGGAAGCCGAAAAATTATTTTGGTTGAGGGAACGCGGGACTTGCAGATGGCACATTATCCGTGCAATTAAACATGACGGTAAAGCGACCCGTGCATTGCTCAGTCTTGCAGGCTTCGCAGGTTCCGACAATTGCTGTTTTCCAATCGGTTTTTTTTGTATCAAATTGGCAGGAGGTGGCGCCCCCTTTTGAGGCTTCAGCCCAGGGTTCGTCATATCCTGGAAATTGAGCTACCGTACATCCCTTCAGAATCGGTACATGGCATTGGGCCTCTTTATCGTCTTTCACCATACCAATCGTGCAATTAGATTCGGTTCGAGATTGAGACTCGGCGGCCCTTGCGGAATCAAACAGGGTGCCTATCCCCATTAATAAAAAAAGCCCAAGGCTCAGGCAAAAAAGTGAAGAGAGAGAAAGTAAGTTCTTCTTGGATCGGCTGTTGAAAAAATGATTCATAATGACCTACTTGAAAAAGAAAAATAAAATTTTGACGTTTGTCCGCGTACCTTTCTTATACCACATGAGAGAAAGAGGCTGTCAAAATTCATGTTCCCCCGACCTGAGAGGAAGGGAAGGAAGCCGGCCTCAATTTTAACTCGCGGAATTGGGTCATGACTTCTGCTTCCCACGATGCTTGAGCGTCAAGATCGAGCCCATGCTTGGTATCGGAATCATATTGAAGGTTTAATCGTTGGGCGACTGATTTGGTTAACTCCAGCATTTTCCATAAATTATCCTCTTCGGTCAGGGAAAAATTAGCTTGCCGAACCACTAAACAACTAATCAAAAAATGCAGTTGCTCGTGAGCTAGTAGATGCTCAGACATTCGCCAAAGCGCGACATTTTGTGGATCAATCAGATCCGCTTTGACCCACGAATGCTCAAAGTCAAAGGCAATGGAAAGTCGATGATGGAGGGGATGATGCAGAAAACGAATGGCGGTTTCGGCCCCTCGCTGATCTTGTGGCACTCGAGAGGTAAAATCAGACCACTGTAACAGCCGAGCTGGTTGGCAAGAAGGAATGGGTGAAGGATCAGCAATCCATGTGAGGGTGGGAGCGCACCCCACCAAGAATATGAAGAAGGCCGCGTAGGATAATCGATAAAAGTGCATACATGTACCCGAAGAAATAGATAGCACCTTGGATTGTTTCAGATTAGGCAAGATACGTCGATAGTCGGTGGGCAAAAAAAAACCTGGAGGGGAACCCCCTCCAGGTTTTTCCTATCTCTACTCGTGAGAGTAAAAGGATTACATCATTCCGCCCATGCCACCCATTCCGCCCATGCCGTGGTCATGACCACCACCCATTCCTGCATCTTTCTTTTCTTCAGGAATGTCCGTGATCATCACCTCGGTGGTGAGCATCAGACCTGATACACTTGAAGCATTTTGTAGTGCGCAACGAGCCACCTTCGTGGGATCGATCACACCGGCTTCGACCATGTCCACAAATTCACCCGTGCCAGCATTGTATCCGCGATTGCCAGTTTCGGATCGAACTTTTTCAACAATGATGGAGCCTTCCGCCCCGGCATTGATAGAAATTTGTCGAATGGGTTCTTCCAATGCACGTCGTACAATATTCACACCGACCTGTTGGTCATGATTGAGCTTTACTTTTTCTAAGGCAGGAATACAGCGAAGCAAGGCTACACCACCACCTGGGACAATGCCTTCTTCGACGGCGGCCTTCGTGGCATGCAGGGCATCTTCCACGCGCGCTTTCTTTTCTTTCATTTCGGTCTCAGTGGCGGCGCCAACATTGATGACGGCCACTCCACCGACCATTTTGGCCAATCGTTCTTGTAATTTTTCCCGATCGTACTCGGACGTGGTTTCTTCAACCTGGGTCTTGATTTGCTTCACACGACCTTCAATCCGCTTAGGATCGCCAGCGCCTTCCACAATCGTGGTGTTGTCTTTATCAATATTAACCCGTTTGGCTCGACCTAAGTCGGTAAGTTTGACGGACTCCAGCTTGAGGCCAACTTCTTCGGAGATGACTTGTCCGCCCGTTAAGGTGGCCAGATCTTCCAACATGGCTTTTCGTCGATCACCAAAACCAGGAGCCTTCACGGCTGCCACATTCAAGGTGCCACGCAATTTATTCACGACCAATGTGGCCAAGGCTTCACCTTCCACATCTTCCGCAATGATGACGAGTGGTTTGCCCATTTTGGCCACTTGCTCCAAGATGGGGAGCAGGTCTTTCATGGCACTGACCTTTTTCTCAACGATGAGCAAGAAGGCATCTTCCATCGTGCATTCCATGCGATCAGCATTCGTCACAAAGTAAGGGGAGATGTATCCACGATCAAATTGCATTCCCTCAACCACATCCAACGAGGTGGACATGGACTTGGCTTCTTCCACCGTGATGACGCCATCTTTGCCGACTTTGTCCATAGCTTCAGCGATTAAATCACCAATCGTATGGTCATTGTTGGCTGAAATTGATCCAATTTGGGAAATTTCTTTTTTGGATTGACAAGGGCGGCTGATTTTTTTGAGTTCTTCGATCACCACTTCGACGGCTTGATCAATCCCGCGTTTGATTTCCATAGGATTGCCGCCAGCGGTGATATTTTTCACGCCTTCTCGGTAGATCGCTTGAGCCAATACGGTGGCTGTCGTGGTTCCGTCACCGGCGACATCACTGGTCTTGCTGGCCACTTCTTTCACGAGTTGGGCACCCATATTTTCATAGGGCTCCGACAATTCAATTTCTTTGGCGACCGTCACACCGTCTTTGGTAATAGTTGGTGCACCAAATTTTTTGTCTAAAATGGCGTTGCGCCCTTTGGGCCCCAACGTGGTTTTCACCGCATCTGCCAATTTATTTACGCCTCGAAGAATCGAAGCACGAGCTTGTTCACTGTATTGTAACTGCTTAGCCATACATGTCCTCCTTGAAAATCATCGGTAAATGGATATCAATTGAATCATCGGTTTGTCGTGGGGCAGGATTAGTTTTCAAACACACCCAAGATATCTTCTTCTTTTAAGATCAGGCAGTCATCATTTTCAATTTTAATCTTGGTGCCCGAATATTTGTCGAACAACACTTGATCGCCAACCTTCACGTTTTCGACATCAGCTCCAGCAGCTGCAATCGTTCCCCGTTGAGGTTTCTCACGAGCGGAATCCGGCACATAAATGCCTCCCGCTGTACGCTCTAATTCCTCGGTATAGGTCACAAAAACTCGATCTCCAAGGGGACGGAACCCTTTGGCACTACTACCTTGGTTGGTTTCTTTTTTTTCCTTCGTGGCTGCCATACTTACCTCCTTACAGTGGTTTGTGGACTGATTAATGAAAAATCCGTGCTCATGGTTTAGTTTTTTAGGATTGCACGTCTGTTAGTTCTTGGCTCTCGATAATCACGCACGTCTCGATTGAAAGCTCAGATAAGTCCAGTTGAATTGAAGTCAAGAGGGGTTGCCGGAGATATTTCTTGCCAGTTTTTCACATGAAGGGAAAGTCAAATCTTCTGAAGGATGATTAAAAGGGAAATTTTAGCGTGGACAGTACGTAGATAAGCTTAGAGCTTTATTCCGCGAGAAGCTCAAAGTCATGGATGTCTTTTTTCATAAACTCTCGTAATTTATTGATGATTTTAGCCTCAATCTGTCGGCTACGTTCTTTGGTAATTGAATATTTTTTGCCTAAATCCTCCAAGGTGACCGGAGTCTCCGACAACATCCGGTTCCGCAGAATATCTTCTTCCCGTTCGGTTAGTGTTCGAGCAAATTCAGCCAATTTTTTCCGGAACAATAGTCGAAGTTGGGTCCTGCCCAGTTGATCATCCACCGGGGTTTGAATTGCCGGAAGCAGGTCATGAAAGGTTCCTTCCCCCTCTTCTGTCATGGGTTGGTCTAAGGACAATTCCCAGCTTCCCAGGCGTTGATCCATTTCTACAACATCGCGTTCCCGGACGTTGAGACGATCAGCCAAGAGTTTTGGATCTGGGACATAGCCCTGGCGTTCCAATTTGGCCTTCTCACGACGCAAATTATAAAACAGCCGCCGTTGCTCTTGGGTGGTTCCGATTTTGACCAATCGAAAGTTATTCAAAAGGTACCGCAACACAAACGCTCGGACCCACCAAGCGGCATAGGCGTAGAATCGAACATTTTTCGTCGGGTCGAATTTCTTCATCGCTTGGAGCAGGCCGACATTGCCTTCTTGAATGAGGTCCATTTGATCTAGCCCGGCCAGGCCATATTCCGAGGCAATTTTTACACTGACTCGCAAATTGGCAAGAATCAGCTTGACCGCCGCTTCGCGTGTGCCAAGTTGTTGGTATTCGTGAAAGAGTTGAAGCTCTTCTTCTTTGGAGAGAAAAGGATACCGCCGGACTTCGGCCAGATAGCGACTCAACGTCGTGGTCGGGGTGAGTGCTGTGGACAGACTTTCCCAGTTGGCCTCATCCTTTGTATGGTCTTCCTTTACATCGGCTTCAGTGTCTTCAGGTGAACCATCAACGAGAAGAATTTCCTCTGTGGAATCAACAGTATCTGAAGGGTGAGACTCAACATCAATCACCTCCGCATTGATTCTTTTTGAAGACTTTGAAGGTTTTATTGCCATAAAAGGTTCAAAGATTCGTATTCCTTGTGATAGGGGACGAGGATATTGTAATGAATTTTGTGCCCACGGCCAAACGCTATACCCACAAAATTAACAATCGGCTTATTCTTTGCTCTATGAAGTGAAAGATCCAAATTCCTGGCTGAATAGTTCAGAATAATGAAATAACACTTGTATGTTGAACAAACGATGTTGAAAGAAGGATGGCTGGCGTTACGTTCTGGGCATTGGCCCAGTTTACTTGGGGCATGGCTGCATTTTGAAGTCAGCTTTGTGGTTTGGCTGCTGATTGGAGCCCTCAGTATTCCTATTTCCGAAGAATTCGGTCTATCCGCTTCCGAAAAAGGGATACTGGTTGGAGCCCCACTTTTGGGTGGGTGCCTGCTTCGTATCGTCATTGGACCCTTAGGGGACTGGGCAGGAGCGAAAACCGTAGGCTTGGCAATTTTGGCTTTGGAAGCCGTGGCTCTTGTTCTGGGATGGCAATGGGGAGGCAGCTTCACGGAAATTTTACTCGTGGGGCTTATCCTGGGCATTGCTGGAGCGAGCTTTGCGATTGCCCTGCCGATAGCGAGTCAAGCGTATCCCCCGGCCCATCAAGGATTGGCGATGGGCGTTGCAGCGGTAGGC